>JADZDL010000293.1 GCA_020851075.1 Planctomycetota bacterium
CTCGCGACGACAAAACCGCGGCACCATGCGTTCGCCCGCCTCCGCGCGCTGCACGAACGTGTTCCACTCCGCCTGCACGCAGCGGAACAGCACCCCCACCTCCGGCTCGCGCCGCTGGCGAACAGCACACGATGTCCCCATGCGGGGGCTGTGCACCGGAACCCGCCGGGGTGCGCAGAATCAACGTGGACATCCACCGCCGACCTCGGCATCCAAGCCCCCCCTGCCTCAAACTGCCGCTCCTGCCGGCCTTTCCCGGCGGCTGGTTCGCCCCGGGCAGTTCGCCTTCCCCACGTTGACTCGCGAGTCGAGACATCCACTCCGGCGCCCCAGCAGGCGGGCCACGCATGAGCTACGCTTCCCGCTGCCAATGTCCGCAGCAGGAGACCCCACCGCGCCGCACCAGGACCCCACCAGTTGGGGCCGACTGATCGACAGCATCGACGCGGCGAACGTGTTTGTGCTGGTCGGCTCGTGGCTCGGCCCGAAAGCGCGGCTGGAGGTCTCGGTCGAGGACATCTGGCAGGAGACCCTGTGGATGGCGTGGCGCGACCGCCACCAGCATGCGTGGCAGAACCTGTCGCGCTATCGCGCCTGGCTGCTCGGCATCGCGCGCAACCGCGTGCAGGACATCGTGCGCAACCTGGGCCGGCAGAAGCGCGGCGGCGGCGTGCTCACGAGTTCGTTCTCGACGTTTGGCGGCATCGACACGGTTGGCGGTTACCTGCCGCCGCAGTCGACCACACCAAGCCGGACCGCTTCGCACCTGGAGCGCGCGCGCATTCTCGAACGCGCGTTGCTCACTCTCGAGGAGCCGCTGCGGGACCTCGTGCGTCTGCGACTGTTTGAAGAACTGTCGACCCAGGAGGCGGCCGAACGCCTCGGCGTGCCGTTGTCGACGGCCAAAGAACGTTTCGTGCGCGGCACCCAGCAGTACCGGGCCGAACTGCAGCGTTTGCTCGGTGGCGATGAGGACTCCACCGCCGAGGCCCCATGAGCACGGCGCCGACCGACGGGGATCCCGCGTTTGCGGATCTGCTCGACGAACTGCTCGATGCCCTGCTGAACGGCGAAGAGCCGGATTTGCAGGCCGTGGCCGCGCGGCATGCTGCCGTGGCGCACCGCGCCGAAGAAGCCTGGCAACTCGCCTGCGGCGTCGCGGGCCGGCGTGAGACCCGCCAACCGTCACTGCGCGGCTATCGCATCCTGCGCGAACTCGGCCGCGGCGGCATGGGCACGGTGTATCTGGCGCGCCAGGAACAGCTCGACCGCGAAGTCGCGCTCAAGGTGCTGCCGCACTCGTTCGGGTTGTCGGCGCACAGCCGGCAGCGTTTCCTCGAAGAAGCGAAAGCGCTCGCGCGCGTGCATCACGAGCACATCGTCGGCATCCATCGCATCGTCGACGATGGCGACCTGCTCGCGTTTGAGATGGAGTACATCGACGGCCCGAGCCTGCAGATGGTGCTCACCCACCTGCGCCAGGTGAAAGAACGGGATGGCCGGGCGCCGTCGCTCGAACACGTGGCGGAACTGCTGCAGTTGCCCACCGCCGCGCTCGGCGCCAACAACCTCACGCAGTTCTTCGTGCGTGTCGCCCGCCAGATCGGTGGCGCGCTCGGCGCCGTGCATCACGCCGGTTTCGTACATCGCGACGTCAAACCCGCCAACGTGCTGCTGCGACGCAATGGCCTGCCCGTGCTGGCCGACTTTGGTCTCGTGCGCGATACCGAACTCGAACGGACGCACAAGACAGGTTTTGCCGGCACGCCCGTGTACTCGTCGCCCGAACAGCTGCGCGGCAATGCGCCCATTGGCCCCGCCACCGACGTCTACGCGCTCGCCGTCACGTTGTACGAGTGCCTCACGCTGGCGACGCCGTTCGCGGGGCGCACGACGACGGACATGCTGCATCGCATCGAGAGCGGGCGCGTGCCGCCGCTGCGGCGCCATGCCCCGCATGTGCCGCGGGATCTCGGCACGATCGTCGCGCATGCGATGGAACTCGAACCCGAGCGTCGGTACCAGGATGGGCAGGCGTTTGCCGACGACCTGCAGCGGCTGCTCGAACTGCAGCCGATCCTCGCGCGCCCGCCGGGCATGTTGCGACGCACCGCGAAGTTCCTGCGGCGGCATTCGCGGCCCCTGCTCGCCGGATGCCTCGGCGCCGTGCTCGTCGCGGCGTTTCTGCTGCCACTGCTGAATCAAGCCCAAGCTGCCGAACGGGATCTCGCGGCGGCGCGCGAACACGTGCGAACGGCTCGACAGGCGCTGCTCGCGCCCGAATGCCGCAGTGCCGCGTGGCAGCCGCGGCAGGGCACCGGCAAGCCCGGCGAGGTGGCGCTGGAGGAGAGCGCCATGGCCACGCTGCAGCGGGCCGCCGCCGAATATGGGGAAGCCCTGGCGCTGTTGCCGGACGCCGTCTCGACGCAGCGCGAACTCGCCGTCGTACGCATGCTGATCTGGCTGCGGCAACTGGCCGTGGTGCACGCCGACTCGCTGAATGAGGCGATGGCGCGGCCCGAGTACCAGACGATCGCCGCCGCCCTGCCACCCGCGGTGCGCGCGTTCGCCGAAGCGACGGCCGCCGGGCGCACGCACGAGCAGGACGCCGACGTGGTGCTGCAAGCATGCAGCGACGCCGATCGCCACAGCCTGGGCCTGCTCGCGTTCCTGGTCGGCGAACTGCGCTGGTGCGAACTGGCGTGGACGAACATCACGGCCACGCCGGAGGATCAGGCGCTTCGCGATGCGGGGTTGGGCCTGCTCTACCTCAACGAAGGCGCCCCCGAACGCGCCTACGTTCGTCTGCAGGCGGCCCAGCGCGAACTTCCCGCCGCGATGCTGGCGCTCGAACTCGCCGATGCCGCGATCACGATGGGCGAGACCGAATTGGCCCGCAAGTGGCTGGCGGAGGTCCCCACGACCACCGCGCGGCAAGCGGCGCGGCGGCGCATCCAGGCCGATCTGCTGGTGGCCACGGGCGACGAAGCGAGTGCCGCGAGGCTCTATACACAGCTCGCGGCGCAGAATCCCCTGGACCCGACCGCACCGCACCGCCTCGCCCAGCTCGCGATTCGTGAAGGCGACCTGGAGGAGGCCGCGGTGGCCCTTGATGCGCTGCTCCTGCAGTGGCCGGACCTCGCCGCCCTGCATCTCGATCGCGCCCGCGTCGCCTTGCAACAGCGCGATGTCGCCGCCTACCTGCACGAAGTGCTCGCCACCTTGCGGCCGGATCCGCGCGCGCGGACCAGCATCGGCGCCAGTGCCGATCGGCTCGAGATCCTGCGCCTCGGGGGACTGCTCGCGCTGCACCGCCAGGCCTCGCGCGCCGGCAACGACCTGCGCTGCGGCCGCACGTTCCTCGGCGGCGAGATGCCGCTGCGGGCCCTGCTGCGCAGTTCGACGGTCGACGAGCTCGAAGCGCTGCTGCCGAGCATCGCCGAGCTGCAGGCCGGGACCCGCGGGTTCCTCGCCAACGGTGCGGCGTTGAACGACACCGCCGCCTTGCTGCTCATCACGGCTCCCTTCGCGATGAGCCGACTGCCGGCCCTGGCCAACCACTTGACGCCGCTGCAGCGCGTGTTCTGCGAAGCGCTGCCGTGGGGCATCCATCGCGTGTATCCACGGCTGCACGCCAACCTGCGCACGCTGTTCATCTCGCTGCTGCCGACGAGCTGGCAGCTCGTGACCCTGATGCGTGTGCCGGCACCACTCGACCTGCACGCGACGCACGTGTTTGGCTCCGCACTCGCGCGCGGCGCCGATTGGAACGGCGATGGTTGCGCCGAAATGCTCGTCGGCTGCGAAGCCGCAGACCCGCGGGCGGCACCGGGCCGCGTCTACAGTCTCGATGGCCGTTCCACCGAGGTGCGCGCCGTGATCACCGCGCGCGACCAGACCCACCTGTTTGGCCATGCGCTGGCGCTGGTTGGCGACCTCGACGGCGATGGTGTCGCCGACTGGCTCGTCGGCGCGCCGGCCGGCACACGCGAAGCCCAGCGCGGCTACGTGGACCTGTATTCGGGCCGCAACCAACACCGCCTCGCGCATATCGAAGGGGAAGGCGCGGCGTTCGGCGTCGACGTCTGTGGCCTCGGCGACTGCGATGGGGATGGCATTGCCGACTTCGCCGTGGCGACGCCCCCCATCGTGCTCAATACCACCGGGCAAGGCCGGGCCACGATCTACTCGGGGCGCACGCGCGAACCGCTGCACGAGTTCCAGAACGCCGTCGCCGGCGTCTGGTTTGGGGCGTGCCTCGCCAACGTTGGGGATGCGGATGGCGACGGCGTGCCCGACCTCGTCGTCGCCGGCAACTTCGGCAACGCGCCGGGCCTTGCCTGCCTCTACTCGGGCCGCACGGGCCGCCTGCTGCATTCGTGGCGCGACGAAACCACCGCGAGTGGTTATGGCATGGCGGTCGCCGGGCCTGGCGACCTCGACGGCGATGGGTATGGCGACGTGACCGTGAGCGCAATCCGCCTCGACGACCGCAGCGGCGTCGACCAGGTGCACGTCTACTCGGGGCGCACGGGTGCGCGCATCGCCTCCTTGGCGGGCAGCCGGCCGGGCAGCCGCCTCGGCATCAGCCTCGCCCGCTTCGACCAGGACCGCGGGCGCGGTCCACTGCTCGCCATCGGCGCGTCCCTCGGTGGCGCCGGCACCTGCGGAACGGTGGAACTCTGGTCGCCGACCAGCGGGTCGACGACGTCCGTGCAGGGGCCGACGCCGTTCTCGGCGTTTGGCGGCATCGTGGTGCCGACGGCGGACCTCGATGGAGACGGTCGCAGCGAACTCTACGTCGCCGGCCCACTGGACCGCGGCGCAGGTGCGGTCTACCGCATTGACACGACGACGATTCCGTTCGTTCGCTAAAAACCCGGCCGCCCGCCCGGCCATCCCGACCGAAAACGGCTCCTACCGGGTCTCCCTTACCCAAGCGCGTTTCCTACATGAAGACCCTCTCGCTCGCCGTCGGCGGCCTCGCCCTCGCGGCCCTCAGTTCCCCCGTCACCGCCCAATGGAGCCAGGCCACGCCGGCCACTTCGCCAGGTGCCCGCTCGGGCGCCGCGATGACCTTCGATGCAAACCTGGGCAAGATCGTGCTGTTTGGCGGCACCGCCGGGTTCTCGACGAGCAACGAGACCTGGAGCTTTGACGGCACCACGTGGGCCCAGCTCGCGCCCACCGCATCGCCGACCGGCAAGACCGGCATGGAACTCGTGCACGACCTCGTGCGCGGCGTCACCGTGATGTACGGCAGCCTCAACACGTCGCCGTTTGGTGGCGCGTCGGTCGACCAGACCTGGGAATTCGACGGCACCACGTGGACGCAGGTGTTCCCGGTCACGACCCCGGGCGGCCTTGGCAACTACGGCGCCTGCTTTGACATCGTGCGCAACCGCACCGTGATCTACGGCGGCAACGCGAACAACTTCTTCCCGATCGCCGAGAGCGGCACCTGGGAATACGACGGCACCAACTGGTCGCTGATCACGACGGCTGGTTCGCCTGGCCCGCTCGAACGCCCGTCGATGTGCTTCAACGTAGCGCTCGGCAAGACGGTGCTGTTTGGCGGCATCGACCCCCAGTTCGGCGGCGTCGACACCACGTGGCTCTACGACGGTACCAACTGGACCGTAGCCCCGGTCGTCGGCGTGAAGCCAACCGCGCGCACCGGCGCGAAGATGGCCTACGACCCGGCGCGCGGCGTCTGCGTGCTCTCGGGTGGCCTCGACCCGATGCTCGGCACCCCGTTCCTCGAGACCTGGGAATTCAACGGCACGGCGTGGTCGCAGGTCGGTTCGGCCATCAGCGGTCGCTACAACCAGTCGTACGCGTTCCTGCCCACCACGGGCCAGGTCGCGCTGTTCGGCGGGACCGATCTCACGACCTTCAGTGACCTCGGCGACACGTGGCTCTTCGACGCCATGTCGCGCACGTTCGGCACGGGCTGCGCCGGCTCCAATGGTGTGCCCGCCCTCGCCGCCGCCGGCGCGCCGCGCATCGGCCAGACCTACTCGCTCACGCTGTCGAACCTCGCTACGGCCAGCACGTTTGCGCTGATGGCGATCGGTCTCAGCGACCAGAACGGCCCGCTCGGCCCGTTGCCCCTCTCGCTCGCCAGCTACGGCATGCCCGGCTGCTCGGCTTTCGTGAGCACGGACGTCGTCGTGCTGGTTGGCGCCAGCGCCGGCTCGGCCACCTGGTCGGCCAGCCTGCCCAATGACCCCGGCTACGTCGGCCTGAAGCTCTTCCACCAGGGCATCTCGATCGACGCCGGCGTCAACGCCGCGAGCCTCGTCGTTTCGAACGCCCACGCCGGCACCATCGGCCAGTAACACCACGCCCCAACATCATGCACAGCCCACGAATCCTGTTGGCCGCGGTTTGCGCCGCGGCACCGCTGGGGGCCCAATGGGGCCCGATCTCGACCACCGGTGCGCCAACGGAACGTAAGGGCGCGCTGATGTCGTACGACCTGTTTGCCAACCGGATGTTGATGTTCGGTGGCAACTGGACGAACGAGTTCTGGAGCCTGCAGAACGGCACCTGGACGCTGCTCCAGCCCGGCACCGTGCCGAGTGCGCGCGTCGACTCGGCCCTCGCGACCGACACGCTGAACGGCACCGTGCTGCTCTACGGCGGCAACGACGGCAACCGCCTCGCCAGCGATGAGACCTGGCTCTGGAACGGGACCAGCTGGACGCTGCTGGCCCCCACGCTCACGCCCGGTGGGTTTGCGAAACACGCGATGGCCTTCGACATCACGCGGCAGCGCACGGTGCTGTTCGGCGGGGTCCACGACCTTTGGGCGCCGCAGAACCTCAGCGCCGCGACCTATGAGTTCGACGGCACCAACTGGAATGCGGCGTCGCCGATCCAGGTCCCGAGCGCGCGCGAATACGCCGCGATGGCCTTCCATCCGGGCCTCGCCGAGATCGTGATGTTTGGCGGCAACAACGGCACCAACGTCTCGTCGGACGAGACCTGGACCTTCGACGGTACCGATTGGACGCTGGTCACGTCGGTGCTGCCGCACCCGTCCGCACGTTCGGGCGCGGGCCTCATCACCGTGCTCAACCGCGCCAACTGCGTGCTGTTTGGCGGCTACGACGCCACCACGCTGCAGATCTCCAACGAGACCTGGACCTTCGACGGCGCCAACTGGAGCCAGGTCACCAACGTCTATGGCGGCATCTACCCGGCGCGTCGCGACTTCGCGATCGCGCACGACCTCCAGCGCGACCGCGTCGTTGCGTTCGGCGGTGTGATTGCCAACAACTCGCTGCAGAACGACACGTGGGAGTACGGCGCGCAGTTCCAGCGCTTCGGCAGCGGCTGCGTTGGCACCGCCGGCACCCCGTCCCTCACGGGCCTCGCCCTGCCCCAACTCGGCACCACCTGCAGTGCCCAACTGAGCAACCTCGCGCCCGCCGCGAGCCTTGCCCTGGTGGCGGTCGGCCTGTCGCGCACGCAATGGTCGCTCGGCTCGCTGCCGACCTTGCTCACGACCTTCGGCATGCCCGGCTGCCGCGGTTACACGAGCGCGGACGTTTTCACGGTGATCGGTGCCAACGGCGGTTCCGCGACCTGGAGCTGGAATGTGCCGCTGCTGCCGGCGTTCCTCGGGCAGGCTTTCCACCTGCAGGGACTCTCGATCGACCCAGCTGCGAACGCCGCGGGCCTCACAGTTAGCAACGCCGCCACGATCGTCGTCGGAATCTGACCACCGCGGGCGCTAGAGTGCCCGGGTGAACGCGTCCACCCGGAGACGTCTTGCCGAGCTAGGCTTCGCTACCGCCATCATCGCGTCGAGCCTGCTGCACGAAGGCGGCGGCACAGCCGTCAATCAGGCCATTCTGTGGTTGCCGAGCGGCGTCGGCATTGCGGGCCTATGGCTGCTCGGCCTGCGCTCGTTCTGGGTCGTCGCACTCGCCACCCTGACCCAGCGCGTGCTCCTCGACTACGCGGCGAGCGTCATCTGGCCGGCCATGATCGGCAGCACGGCCGAAGCGGTCGTCGGCGCGGTGATCCTGCAGCGGCTCGGTCTGCGCCCCGATTTTGCCCGCCTGCGCGACACCTTCACGCTGTTTGCTGCCGCGACCATCGCGCCCGTGGGCAGCATCCTGTTTTCGTGGATCGGCAAACAGACCCCAGGCGCGTGGGGATCACTCGGTTTCTACTCGGGCTGGGACGGTTGGTGGCGCATGAACGCCCTCGGCATCCTGTCCATCGTGCCGCCAGCACTCACCTGGCTGGCACCGCCGCGGCAGCCACTGCGCTGGCGCACCACCTGCGAAGGCATGGCCCTGCTCACGATCACGATCGTGCTGCTCTGGGGCACGATGACGACGATCCGTTCCGCCCCGTCGTCGATCATGGCGCTCTATCTGGCGCTGCCAGTGTCCCTGATCGCCGCGCTGCGCTTCAGCCAACGCGCCGCCACGGCCTTCGCGAGCATCTGCGCAGCCTTCGTCGCCACGGTCTCGGCCAACGGCCACGGCCCGTTCTTGAGCATCCCGATCGAAGATCGCCACGTCGCGATCCAGATCTTCGAACTGACGATGCTCAGCGTACCGCTCGTGATCGGCAGCCTCATCGCCGAACGTGAACGTGGTCGCTCGCTGCTGCTCGATAGTGAAGGGTTGCGCACCGCACTGCTTTCTGCGCTGCCGGACACGAGTTACCGGATGAGCAAGGAGGGCAGGTTCCTCGACATGTTCGGCCCGCAGGGCACCAACCCGCCCATGTCGCGCGAGCAGATCATCGGCAAGTCGATCCAGGACGTCGCTTCGCCAGAGCTCGCCGCCCGCATCCAGCAAGCCATCGATCAAGCGCACGAAGGCGAGGCCACGGCGCCGATCGAATACCCCGTGGAGACGTCCGACGGCACGCGCTACCGCGAAGCGCGCTACGTGCGCCTGCCCGACGGCAACGTACTGGCGCTCGTTCGCGATATCAGCTCCCGCAAACACACGCAGCGACTGCTCGCCTGGCAAGCTGGCATTCTCGAGCTCATCGCCACGGGCCGCCCCAACAGCGAGACCCTGGCCGCCCTCGTGCGCGGGCTGGAGCTCTTCCTCGACCGCAGCAAGGCGGCCGTGATGCTGCTCGAAGGCTGCCGCCTGCACATCTGCTGCGCCCCGAGCCTGCCCGAGGACTATTGCCAGTCCATCGACGGCCTCACCATCGGTTCGGGCCAAGGCTGCTGTGGCACCGCCGCCTTCGAGAACCGCAACGTGATCGCCGCGGACATCACCACGGACCCGCTCTGGGAGCAGTTCCGTGCACCAGCGATGAGCCACGGTCTGCGTTCGTGCTGGTCGGTGCCCGTGCGCTCGCCGTCCGGTGCAGTGTTTGGCACCTTTGCGATCTACCACTGCGAAGTGCGCGACCCGTCCCCTGCCGACCTCGCTTTCGCCGAACGTGTCGCCGTGCTCGCCGGCATCTCCGTCGACCGCGAGCGCCGCGAGAGCCTGCTCGCCTCGATCCAGAGCAACGTCAACGAGGGCATCTACCGCAGCGTTCCGGGCCAAGGACTGGTCTACGTCAACGAAGCGTTTGCGCGGCAGTTTGGTTATGGCTCGCCCGAAGAACTGCAGCGCGCCGTGGCCGCGGGCGACTGGGAGGACGCGCAGCACGGCCGGGACCTCACGATGTTCCGGCAACCCTGTGGCGACTCCGGCAGCCTCGAACTGCAACTGCACCGCCGCGATGGCACGACGTTCTGGGGCTTGCTATCGCACACGGCCGTGCTCTCCCCTGACGGCTCACCACGGGCCTGCGACGGCGCCTTGGCCGATATCACGCGGCAGAAGCACCTCGAAGAACAGTTGCGCCAGGCCCAGAAGATGGAGGCCGTCGGCAAGCTCGCCGGCGGGGTTGCGCACGATTTCAACAACCTGCTGACGGCCATCGGCGGCTACGCCGAGGCCACCATCGAGTCCCTGCCGGCTCACGGCGAGCCTCGCGAGTTCCTCGACGAGATCCTGCGCGCCACCGAACGCGCTGCCAGCCTCACCAAACAGCTGCTCGCGTTCAGCCGGCGCCAGGTGCTGACCCCACAAGTCCTCAATCTCGCCGCCGTCATCGACAAGCTCGCCAGCATGCTGCGCCGCCTGATTGGCGAACGCATCACGTTTTCCACCAACTACGCCTCTGGCGAACGTTGCGTGCGCGTCGATCGCGGGCAACTCGAGCAGGTGCTGCTGAACCTCGTGGTCAACGCGCGCGACGCGATGCCCGACGGTGGCACCCTCACGATCGCGACCGAACGCCGCCTCATCGACGCCGAAGCCGCGCGCGCACACGTCGACCTCACCCCCGGCGCCTACCTGGCGATCGCCGTGCGCGACACCGGGGTCGGCATGACTGCCGAAGTGCAATCGCGCGCCTTCGACCCGTTCTTCACGACGAAGGAAGTCGGCCGCGGCACGGGGCTTGGTCTCGCGACGGTCTACGGCATCGTCAAACAGAGCGGCGGCGCGGTCTGGATCGAAAGTGCGCCCAACGCCGGCACCACGGTGTGGATCCTGCTGCCCGAAGCCAAAGCCACCGCCGCGCCAGAACCGGTCGTCACGCTGCCGCGCCCCTCGGCCCAGCCCGCCACCATCCTGCTCGCGGAGGACGAAGAGATCGTGCGCAACCTCGTGCAACGCATTCTCACGCGCGCTGGGTACCAGGTCCTCGTTGCCCCCGATGGCCCCCAGGCCCTGAGCCAGCTACAACGCCATGCTGGCCACCTGCACCTGCTGCTGACCGATGCCGTGATGCCGCAGATGACCGGGCGCGAACTCGCCAACCGCGTGCTCGCCGAACGGCCCGGCACGCCCGTGCTGTTCATGTCCGGCTACGCGAGCGACGGCCAGAGCCTCGTCTCCGCGGTGCCTGGCGAAGTCGACTTCGTGCAGAAGCCGTTCGTGGCGACGAACCTGCTCAGTCGCATTGCTGCGCTCATCGAACGGGGCCAGACCGACGCCGCCCGCAGCGGGGCGCCGAATCTCTCCTGACATAACGCTGTCAGGAGGCCTCGGCAGGATGACCACTCACGCGGACAAGGTGTCCGCCGGAGTCCTCCTATGCACAGCGATCAGATCGTTCCCATCGTCACCACCACCAAGATGCGCGAGTCGCGCGCGTTCTACCTCGACGTGCTCGGCCTGCAGCTGAGCTTCGACCACGACCACTACCTCGGCGTGCGCGCCGGCGACAAGGGTTCGCCCGAACTCGGTTTCATGCGCCCCGATGCCGACAGCCCGGACCCGTTCGCGGGCAAAGGCATCACGTTCGCAATCCGCGTCAAGGACGCCGACCGCGAGTGCGAACGGCTGCGCCAGCTCGGTGTGCCGATCCTGCTCGAACCAACCGACATGGCGTGGGGTTCGCGCGCGTTCCTGATCCAGGATCCCAACGGGGTCATGGTCTTCGTCTCGCACCCGATCCCCGTCGCTGTGGAGTACCAGGCCTGCCTGCGGTAGGAAGCGCACCATGCGCCGCGCCGACCGACTCTTTCAGATCGTGCAGTTGCTGCGGCGGTCGCGTGCGACCACCGCGGCCCAACTAGCCGTCGAACTGGAGGTCAGCGAACGCACCGTCTACCGCGACGTGCAGGACCTCGCGCGTTCGGGCATTCCGATCCAGGGCGAAGCGGGCGTCGGCTACGCGCTGCCGGTGCACTTCGAATTGCCGCCACTGATGTTCTCGGCCGCCGAACTCGAGGCGCTGGTGCTCGGCGCGCGCATGGTGCAAGGCTGGGCCGACGAGGACCTCGCGCGCGCGGCGCGCAGTGCGCTGAGTCGCATCGAGAACGTGCTGCCGGAAGTGCTCGCCGGCAAGCTCGCGGACAGCAAGTTGTTTGTGCCGGACTTCCACAACCACCGAGAATCGCAAGCGCGTCTTGGTGTGGTGCGGCAAGCCCTCGACGAACGCGCGGTGTTGCAGCTCGACTATGCCGACGAACACGGCCAGACGACGCGGCGCGCGGTGCGACCACTCGGGCTGTTCTATTGGGGCAAGACGTGGACGCTCGTCGGCTGGTGCGAACTGCGCGCGGACTTCCGTTCGTTCCGGCTCGATCGCATCGTGCTGGCGACGAAACTCGGGCGCACGTTCGCAGACGAACCGGGCAAGCGGCTCGAGGAGTTCCTCGCGCGCGTGCAGTGTGAGGATCCGTATCCGGTGGCGGCGATCGAGAAGAAGGGCAAGGCGGCGCGGGGCAGGGCTCCGCAGGATCCCGCCGAACGCGCCGCGTGGAAGGCGTTCCAGCAGCTCGGATCGGTCGGCCCCGCGTGCGCACTCGACCTCGTACAGCTCGGTTTCCGCGCGATCTTTGAACTGCGCGGCACCGACCCGAACGAACTCTACACGCGCCTTTGCGAACTCACGGGCGCGCGGCAGGATCCGTGCGTCGAGGACACGCTGCGCTGTGCAGTGGCACAGGCCGAACGGCCCGATCTGCCCGAGAAGTGGCGGCAGTGGTACCACTGGACGCCGCTGCGCGGGCAACCGGCGGGCACGTGGCCCGCGGAATTGCGGCGCGCGGCGAAGACGAAGCGTCCGCGCTGAGCGCTACTTGAGCCGCGCTTCCCACTTCGCCTTCGCGTCGAGGTAGTTGGCGATCTCATCGAGCGCCTTCTGCGCGGCGGTACGCACATCGCTGCTGTCGTCCTTGAGCATCTCGATCAGGTGGGGCGCGGCTTCGCGCGAGAAAGTGCTGCCGAGGGCAATGGCTGCATGTTGGCGCACGAACTCGTCGGGATGCCGGTACCCGGCCCAGATCGGCTCGACCTGAGCGGCGCTCTTCTGCGCCCCCAGCACATCGATCGCAACCATCGCGAGTTGTTGCGAAAACCTCGCGAAGTTCGGGGCCTTCACCACAGCAGAGGCCAGCCCCACGCGGTCCGCCTCGTCGAGCACTGCGAACGTTGACTGGGCATCCTCGATGCGATCCCCGATGCGCAACAAGGCCGTGCGCGCCACATCGCGCAGTTCCGCGTCGCTGCGCAGTTCTTCGGCAGCGAGCGCCGCCGTGGCGACTTCCACTTGCGAAGAAGAGAGCATGTCGACGAGCAGCTGGCGTCGCGAGGAACCTGCACACTGCAGCATTGCGTTGGCCGCCTGCACGAGCACGTAGGGCTCGGGATCGGGCATGCCGAGCACCTTGCGCAATGCTGGGATAGCCTTCGGGTCACGGGTTGTGCCTAGCTGCTCGACGAGCCAGCGGAGAATCGGTCCATCGCCGCTCGTC
>JADZDL010000294.1 GCA_020851075.1 Planctomycetota bacterium
AGCCACATGCGGGAGCTGGACCGCAAGCCAGGGAGCAGCGGTGCGAGTTCGTCGACGAGCGCGCCAAGCGGAGCCGTACGCAGGTGCGCGGCGAGAGCAATCTGCGCAGCCGAGTCCCCGCGCGAGGCGACGGCGACCCGTTCGGCAAGCGTCTGTGCGCGAACTCCCACTGCGGCGGCGAACGCGACGATCCCCACAAGCCCACGGTACCCCGCAAACCGCGGGATCGCGATCCACGAGCGCCGTAACAGCCAGTCGAGAGAGCCGTTCATGGAGCGGTTGGGGGTTCCAACTTCGTCCCGGACCACCCGGAACCCACCAGATCACCATCCCCGGCCCGACCACCATCGTCAACGCCCCCTGCGAACCTCCGCCCAGGACCCGGTGGCGAAGGGGCAGGAACCGGAGGCGCCGAAGGTGGTCCGCATCACCGACGCGGACCTGCCCAAGCGGGTGGACTACCAGACCGAGCAGGGCCTGTTCGAGGCCGTGCACGAGATCGCGAGGGCTGCCGCCTTGCGACTATGTGCAATCACTTCCAATTTTACATACCTCCTTTCCGTATGAAGCTCACCATGTTTGCTCCCAGGGCAGGACCAACCTGCACAGCCGCCCAATCTTGATGCCCCATGATGCTGCTTCGAAGGGAAGCAACTTCTTCGCTCCGCCCCCGCAATTGCGCCGCACGCATCTGCAGCCCCATGACAAGCAGTCTCTCTTCGGAGGTCGACGCAGCGGTCGCAGCAGCTGCAAGTTCCGAATCCACAGCCTGCAGCTCTAGTTCAACAGGTTGAGGCAATGGCTCAAGCGGCACCTCTGAATATCCAGATAACCGCCGCGCACTATTGAGGGCCAAGCACGCATGCGCGACGTGCGCCGTATAACGGACCTTCCCCCCAACATCTATCGCCCACCGGCCCAATGGGCCCTCAAGAACTCTCGCGGTAAACTGCGGGGCCTCTCTGCCCTCGCTGGCTAAATGCCTTGCCGCCAAGTCTCTCCACTGGCCTTCAATTGCAGCATCGCTGGCCTCCTTGCGTCGGAACGCACCATCCCACACTCGTCCAAGGCCCATCAATTGTCTATAGTCTCGCCACAGTTCACCTCCAGCATCGCGGGCTCGCTGCATTAGCAAGCCGGCAGGGCGCTGATCCGCGACAATGTCAAACTCTACCCATTCGCTTCTCACTCCTCTTTCGATTCTCGCCGCCCCTGGGCTAGGAAGCCACGCGATGGCCAAGGATACATTAACACGATAATGCCCGTGCCAACTCAGGACCGCAGGGTCCATCCACAACCCATCGACCCTCGCCATCGACTGCAATTGGGGCGTTATTGCCCACGCGACATCAACCCCCTCTGAGCCGGGGAGGCCGAGGCCAACCACGTCCAGCCACTGTCCATCAACACGACGCGCCCACCCCAACCTCGGCGAGTGCCACTGACACGCCTGCTGAGGACTGCTACCAACTGTGGCTCGCACCGCAATGGGCTGAAACTGTCGCGGGTCCCCCACTATCTCCAGAACACACGTAGGCCTCGCCAGTTGTTCGCCGGCCTGCTGCAGTTCGGCGCGCAGCCACTGCTGCATCGTCACCAGCGTGCCATCCCGCGTCTTCACCATGTAGGCCTCGCCGGTCTGGCTCGACGTGCTCGCAACATCGTCGACGAACTCGTCGACCGTGATCTTGCGACGTGCCGGCGCGCTGACCCGGACCAGCAGGAACTGCGCGGCCGCCGCGCCGTCGAATTCGCTGCCGTCGCGCACAAACGTGTCCTGGCTCGCTTCGACCGCGCGCAGCAGCTGGCCGATGCGGTCGGGCACGAACCCCGCCGCGGGGCGCACGGTCAGTTCGGCGCAATCCTGTCCGACCAGCCGGTTCACCAGCTTGTCGATCGTCAGCACGTAGCGCGCCTCGGCGAGCGTGAACTCGACGAAATCGCGTTCGTGCACGTGGCGCTTCTCGACGAGCGTGCCGCCGCCCGCATTGGTCACTTCGAGCGCCACCCGGCCCATCGTGATGTCGCCGAGGCGCACCCAGAGCCACTCGCGCGAGCCGGGCACCGCGGCGCTGCCACGTTGGTCGACGAGCAGCGCCGCTTTGCCGTCCGCCAGGTCCAACCGGGCCGGCGCGAGGCGAAAGTGGAACGGCCCGACGGCGGGCGCCGCGGCGCCGCGCACTTCGATCTCGAACGCGCCAGCGGTTCGCACTTCGTCCGGCAGCTCTGCGACGACCAACCGCCACGCCGGGTGGCCATCGGCCCGCGCCAGGGGCGCCTCGAATCCACCCGAACGCAGCACCGGCACACCGTCGCGGACCGGATCGCCGAGCACCTCGACCGCACGGCAACGCTGCGGATCGAGCCAGATCGGCCAGTGGCCACTGACCGACCGCGACGTGCCGTCAACGCTGCGCAGCAGGCACTGCAGGGCCGGGGCGGGCAACGCACTGCTCGACCAAACGATCGCCGCGCTCTTCGCAACGCGCCCACCAGCCCGCGCGAACACGAACAACTCGCCCTGCCGCAGCCCTGCCGGGACCAGGGCCCCAACGCGCGCATCGGCGAGGTTCAGCTGGTACCGACCGCTGCCGGCCGCCTGCAGTGGCAGGCTGTCGCGCGCCAGTTCTTCGGTAGCGAGCCAGATCGCCTCGGGCGCCGTCGCGCATTCGACCTCCAGCAGCAGGTTGGCGCCGGGCGCGGCGGGCAGCCGCACCTGATCGGGCACGGTGACGAGGCGAACGGCACTCTGGGCCGCGGCGGCGGCGGCGAGCAGCGGCAAGCAGGCGAGAATGTGGAGCAGTCGGGCGTTCATGACGAACCTCACGGACGGGCGGGGAGTAGCGGGCAGGGCGTAGGCAGTAGAAGCCGCGTCCCGGACCGCCCGGAACCCACCAGACGACCATCCCCGGCCCCACCACCACCGTCAAC
>JADZDL010000295.1 GCA_020851075.1 Planctomycetota bacterium
CCGATTCGGGCGATCGCGCCGTGCGCCGCGACCTGCGCCTTGGCTACCTGCCGCAGGAGCCGATCCTGCCGGCCGAAGCGACCATCTTCGATGTGGTCGTGCGCGGCATTCCTGGTCGCGCCGAGGTTCTGGCGGGTCTCGATCGGGTGCACCACGAGATGGCGGCGCCGGACCTCGCACCGGGGCGCATGGAGAAGCTGCTGAAGGAACAGCAGCGGCTCGAGGAGCGCCTCGACCACGTCGGTGGCCACGACGTCGAACACCGCGCCGAATCCGTGCTGCAGGCGCTGTCGGTGCTGCGGCCCGACGCTCGCTGTGGCACGTTGTCGGGCGGTGAGAAGCGCCGTGTCGCGCTCGCGCGGTTGTTGCTGTCGGGGCCCGAACTGCTGCTGCTCGACGAACCGACCAACCACCTCGATGCCTACGTCACGGACTGGCTCGAATCGTTCCTGCTCGACATGGGCACGCCGCTCGTCATGGTCACGCACGATCGGTACTTCCTCGATCGCCTGGTCGGGCGCACGATCGAGTTCGACAACGGCATCCTGCACGAATACGAGGGTGGCTACCGCGACTACCTCGTGCAGCGCGCCGATCGGTTGGAGCGCGAAGCGAAGACCGAGAGTGCGCGCCTCAACACGCTGCGCCGCGAGACCGAATGGGTGAAGCGTGGCCCGCCGGCGCGCACGACCAAGGCCAAAGCGCGCATCGGTCGCCACGCGGAGCTCGTGGCGAAAGCGCCACCGCCCGCCGCCTCGGAGCTTGAGTTCTCGATCCCGGACGGACCGCGCCTCGGCGACTTCGTGCTGCGCCTGCGCGGCGTCGGCAAGTCCTTCGGCGCGCGTGTGATCCAGAAGCCATTCGATCTCGACCTCGGCCCCGGCCAGCGCCTCGGCATCGTCGGGCGCAATGGTGCGGGCAAGACGACGCTGCTGAAGATGTGCCTCGGCCAGTTGCAGCCCGATGTCGGCACCGTCGCGATCGGTCCCACGGTCAAGTACGTGGGCATCGACCAGCAGCGTTCGGCGTTGGCGCCGGAGAAGACCGTGCTGCAGGAAGTCGCCAACGGCAACGACTACGTGTTCGTCGGTGGGCGGGCGCAGCGAGTCGAGACGTTCCTCGAGCAGTTCCTGTTTCCTGGTGCGATGAAGTTTGCGCTCGTGGGCTCGCTGTCGGGCGGCGAACGCAACCGCGTGCTGCTTGCGCGCATGCTGTGCGAAGGTGGCAACGTGCTCGTGCTCGACGAGCCGACCAACGACCTCGACCTCGCTTCGCTGCGCGCGCTCGAAGATGCGCTGCTGGCCTTCCCGGGCGCGGCGATCGTCGTCAGCCACGATCGCTGGTTCCTCGATCGCATCGCGACGCGCGTCGTGCACCTCGATGGCCAGGGCAACGCGCGCGTGCACGAAGGCGACCTGTCCCTGTTGCTCGAGAAGATCGCGGCCGAGGCGGCGGCGGCGACCCAGGCGGCCGCGGCGGCCGCCGCGGCGGACAAGGCCAAGGCCCAGGCCCGACAGGTGCAGACGCAGCAGAAGCCGAAGAAGCTGAGTTCGCGCGAGCAGCAGGAGCTGCAGGGGCTACCCGCGAAGATCGAGCAGGCCGAGCAGGAACTCGCCAAGGTCGATGCCGAACTGCTCGACCCGGCGGTCTACACGGCGGCGGGCCGCGATCGTTTCGAAACGCTCACGAAGCAGCGCAAGGAACTTCCCGATCGCATTGCCCAGCTCTACGCGCGCTGGGAAGAGCTTGAGACGATCGCCGAGCAGGCGCGCTCGTAGTCTGGCCCGCGCGTAGTTTGGCGCGCGCGTAGTTGGTCGCGCGCCTGGGTGGGGCCGAATCAGTTCGGCAGCACCGGCGCCACGAACTTCTGGTTGCCGGTCAGCGCTTCGAGGAACGCGACGAGCTGGGCCTGTTCTTCGGCACTGAGCTTGCGATCCGCGAGCAGTGGGTCCTTGTGCGGGTTGTCGAGGCCGCCGCTCGCCATGATCTGCACGGCTTCGGCGAGCGTCTTGGTGCCGCCGTCGTGGAAGTAGGGCGCCGTCTTGCTGATATCGCGCAGGGTCGGCGTCTTGAACGCGCCGGTCTTCTTCTCGTCGTCGAACGCGTTCTTCGCCGCGGCGCCGATATCCGGCTTCTCGGCCTTCATGCCGATGCCGACGTTGTGGTAGAGGCGATCCGTGAACAGCGGCGGCATATGGCACGTCATGCACGCAGCTTTGCCCAGGAAGAGGGCCATGCCCTTCTGCTGCGTTTCGTTGAGGGCGTCCTTCTGGCCGGCCTGGAACCGATCGTAGGCCGAATCCCCGCTGCGCAGGCTGCGCAGG
The DNA here is from genome assembly GCA_020851075.1 of Planctomycetota bacterium. Taxonomy (GTDB): domain Bacteria; phylum Planctomycetota; class UBA1135; order UBA1135; family UBA2386; genus JADZDL01. The sequence goes on from JADZDL010000295.1 coordinate 2,325, forward strand.
AACGACGAGAGCGCCTGCACGATCGTGGACTCGTTGGGGTCGGCCTTGAACGCGGCCTGGAACGCCGTCTTGTAGCCGGCGATGGCGGTCAGCTTGGTTGCGACCTCTTCGGGCTTGCCGCCGATCTGGCCCTTCCACGCCGCGAGCACGTTGCTTTCGAGGGTCTTCTCGCGGCCGTCCCAATACAGGCGGTCGTGGTAGCCCGTGTTGTACATCGTTGGCGAGTTGCGCGTGTTGTCCTTGCCGCTGTCCTTCGTCGAGACGGCCTTGCCATCCGTGAAGGCCTGTTCGGGCAGGTGGCACGAGGAGCACGACATCTTGCCGGTGCCCGACAACCGCGCGTCAAAGAACAACTGCTTGCCGAGTTCGGCCTTCTCGAGGGTGAGCGGGTTGTCGGCCGCCGTGACGAGTTGCACGGATTCGAGGCCGAGCGGCGCGCGCAGGGCATCTTCGTTGGCGGCGGCGGGCTTGCCGGAGCAGGCCGCAAACAGGGGCAGGCAGAACCAGAGGGAGGTGCGACGGAGCATGACGGAACCTTGAGACGGGACAAACAGGTTGCACGACAGAGTTGTCGGCCAACGCAGAAGCTTCATGCTACCGCGTGGAGGATTCCACCATGCGTAAACTCGTTTCTCTCGTGCTGTTCGTGGGCGTGGCTTCGGCCCAGACCTATTCGATCCCGGACAACCTGGCCAACGCCGGCACCTGCAACGTGATCCCGTTTGGCAGCACGGCCGCCAGCGGTTCGTTCTACACGTGCCTCACGCAGCAGATCGTCACGGCGGCTGACCTCGGCAATACGCCGGGCGTCATCACCGGCCTCGCGTTCGCCGCTTGCGGAACCGGCAAGTCGCGCTTCACGCAGTTGCAGGTCGTCATGGACCTGCTGCCGCCGAACACGGCGTTGTCCAACACGTTTGCGAGCAACCTCACGCCGGCGGCGGTGACGGTGCTCGACTCCAACAACTACGCCTGGCACACCACGGCCAACCAGTGGATGGAGATCGGCCTGCAGAACTACTTCGTCTTCGACGGGGTCAGTGACGTGGTCGTGCAGATCCTGGCCAACCAGAGCACCTCGCCGGCCGGCTTCCACCGCTCGACGACGCGGCCGCGCGTCTACGCGACGGGCTGGACCGGCACGCCACCCGCGACGGGCACCCTGAGCACGACAACGGCGCAGAAGATGGAGTTCTCGCTGCTCATGGCGCGCGCGTCGACCTACGGCGACGGGTGCGTCGGCAGCAATTCGCTCGCGCCTGCGATGGCGCTCGCGGGCACGCCGCAGCTCGGGCAGATCGTGAACCTCGACCTCACGCGGGCGCCCGCGAACAGCGCGGCGTTCCTCGTGATGGGGTTTGGCAACGGTTTCCCGTTCCCCTTCGACCTCGGGGTCTATGGCATGCCGGGTTGCCTGCAGTACTTCAGTCCGGCGGCTACCCTGCTTTCGTTCACCGATGCGAGCGGCAATGCGCCATATCCGTTCGTGGTGCCGAACACCCCGGGCCTCGAAGGGGTGCTGCTGTATGGGCAGTGGGCCTGCCTTGATGCGCCCGTGAATGCGGTCGGCATCACGACCAGCGATTACGCGCGGTTGATGATCGGCAACTGATCCCGGGATCCCGCCAGCGGTTCCGGATCCGGTCGCACGGATCCGGTCCCCGCGGCGCGTCAGCGCATGCGCCGCAGTTGGCGAAGGGCGACCAGGTAGCGCTTGTCCTTCGTCATCGTCCAGGCGAGTTGCAGTTCGGCCATCAGGTCGGCTTGCGACAAGTCGTCCGTGGGCGGCACTTCGCGACCGATCACCGGATCGAACGTCGAGGCCTTCGGCTGCGCCGAGGCAGGCGCTGGCGCCGGCGTTTCGGTCGGCTCGCGACGGCGCGCGGTTGCCTCCTTGGCCTCGGCTTTTGCCGACTTGCGCCGGGCGGTGGCCGGCGCTGCCTTCGGTGCGGCCTCTTCCGCTGCCGCGCGCTGGCTGGCTGCCGCCTGTTCCTGCTTCACGATCGCCGCGATGGAAAGGTCGTCCTTCTCGATGCGGAACACCGACTTCTTCGGCAGCAGGACCTCGCCACCGACGATGCGAACGTGGTAGCCCTCGTCACTTTCGGCGATGAGCACACCTTCGACGAGATTGGGCAACGAACCCTCGGGGGCATTCTTCTGGGCGGCAGGATCGCTGAGCCAGAACTTGTCGGCCTTGGCGGGTACCTGGAGGCACAAGGCAACCAGCGGCAGGAGCAGGATTCTCATGCCAGAAGGGTACCACATGGCGCGTGGTGTGCTACGCGGCGCCGAACTGCCCTTGCGATGGTTTGGTTTGGAGATCGACGAACGGCCTGCGATCGGTGAGACTGCCGCCCCATGCGATCGCTGCTAGCCGTCCTGTTGCTCGCACCGGCCCTGCTGGCCCAAACGACCAAGTCCGCGTCGGAGGCGCTGTTTGATGGTAAGACGCTCGCGGGTTGGCGCGGCGATCCGGCCGTGTGGAGCGTGCGCGACGGTTGCCTCGTCGGCAGTACGGTGGGGCACCCGATCCAGCAGAACACGTTCCTGATCTGGCAAGGCGGCGAGCTCGCCGACTTCGAACTCAGCGCCGAGGTGCGCCTCGAAGGCGACAACAACAGCGGCATCCAATACCGCAGCAGCCTCGTCGATGGCGTTGACCTGGCGCTGCGCGGTTACCAGTGCGATGTGCACCCGAGTGCCGAGTACCTCGCGATGCTCTACGAAGAGCGGGCGGGGGGCATCGTCGGCAAGCAGGGCCAGTTTGTGGCGCGCGATCAGGCCGGTGCCGTGCGCGTCGTCGGGGCGTTGTCGGCGCCGGTGGCGCAGGACCTCACGAAGTGGCACACGCTGCGCATCGTCGCCAAGGGCAACCTCGTCTGGCACGAACTCGATGGCCTAGTCGTTACCGTCGTGCAGGATGACTCGGCGCAGGCGCTGCGCCAGGGTTTGCTCGGCCTGCAGGTTCACGCCGGAGCGCCGATGACGGTGTTCTTCCGCGATCTGCAGCTCGTGCGCCTCGGCAAGCAGGAGGTCGCCCTGCCGCTGCCGACGATCGTGCGCGAGATGCTGTTGCGCGACGCGCAGCGGGCGGCGCAGCCGAAGGGGGCGACGCCGCAGTGGGTCTGGGACGAGTCGCCGCAGGGGGACGAGGAAGTGTTCTTCCGTCGTCGTTTCCAATTGCCCAACGTGCCCGAGCGCGCGGAGCTGATCGTCTCGTGTGACAACCACTGCCGGGTCTACGTGAACGGCGAGAAGGTCGTGCAGAGTGACGCCTGGGAGGTGCCGGCGATGGCCAACGTGCAGAAGGTGCTGCGCGCTGGCGAGAACGTGCTGGCCGTGCACGGCAGCAACGACGGTGGCGTCGCGGGCCTCGTGCTGCGTATCACCTGGAGCACGGGCGACCAGCGCGGAGAACTCGTCACCGACGCGAGCTGGCGTTGCGCATCCGACGACCCGGACGGCTGGAACAACACGGGCTTCGACGACGCGAAGTGGAACCGGGTCACCGTGCTCGCCGCGCTCGGGGCAAACGGGGCGCCGTGGAGTGGCTCGCTGGGCGAGGATAGCCTCGGTTCGGCAGTGCCGCCGGATGCGCCGCAAGTGGCCGTGGCCGCGGTCGGCCTGCAGGGGCCGATGGCGAGGGATGCGCTGAAGTTGCTGGCGGTGCCGCGCGCCTTCGGTTCGTGGGTCGCTCTGTGCGCCGACGACCAGGGCCATCTCTACGCGAGTGACCAGGCGCGTGGGCTCTACCGGATCACGCCCGCGAAAGCCGCCGGAGAACTCACGACCCTCGAGCGGGTCGACGTCGATCTGGCTGGCTGCCAAGGACTCTGCTGGTTCCGCGGTGCGCTCTACGCGGTCGTCAGTTCGCGGCAATCGGGCCTCTACCGGCTCACCGACGGCAATGGCGACGGCAAACTCGACAAGGTCGAACTGCTCACCAAGATCGAAGGGGATGGCGAACACGGCCCACACGCGGTCGTGCCCGCACCCGATGGGCAGAACCTGCTCGTCATGTGTGGCAACCACACGAACGTGCCGCCGCTCGCTGCGAGCCGAGTACCGACGAATTGGGGCGAGGATCGCCTGATCGAGAAGATCGAGGACCCGAACGGGCACGCGGTCGGCATCAAGGCGCCGGGTGGCTTCGTCTGCCTCGTCGATCCGGACGGCAAGCGGTGGGAGATGTACTGCTGCGGCTTCCGCAATGCCTATGACCTCGCGGTGCTCGACAACGGTGACATCGTCACCTACGACTCCGACATGGAGTGGGACATGGGTTTGCCGTGGTATCGGCCGACGCGTCTCTACCAGGTGCTCAGCGGGGTCGACTACGGTTGGCGCAGCGGCACTTCGACCTGGCCGACCGATTACCCGGAAGCGCCACCAGCGCTCGTCGATGTGGGGCCTGGCTCACCGACCGGCCTCGTCGCCGTCGGCAACCAGGTGCTGGCGCTCGATTGGCCGTTTGGCACCGTGTATGGCCTGGTCGTGACGGCCGGGCCGGGGGGGCTAAAAGGCACGATGTCGACGCAGTTGACCGGCGTGCCGTTGCCGGTGACCGACATCGTCGCGGTCGGGGATTGTTGTTACGTGCTGACCGGTGGGCGCGGCATTCCGTCGACGCTGCTGCGCACGCGCAACCCTGGCGTCTGGTCGGCGGTCGTCAGTGATGCGACGGCGAGCGCGCAACGGAACGCGTTCGAGTCGCGGCACGGTCGGGCCAGCGACGCGACGATCACCCCGGTGTTGCAGCAACTCGGTCAGCGCGACGCCGTGGGTATCGCGGCGCGCCTGGCCCTGGAGTCGCAGCCCTCGTGGGTGTGGGGCCCCCAGGTGCTCGCCGTCGACGCGGCGCGGCCGGGCGCATCGTTGCAGGGACTGCTTGCGCTGGCCCGCGCCGGCACCAAAGAGGATCTGCAGTCGCTGCTGGACGCGCTTGGCAAGTTCTCCTTCGCGGCGCTTTCGCACGAACACCGCATCTGGTGGTTGCGCATCCACGCGATCGCGTTGCTGCGCCAGGGGCCGGCGAACGACGCGCAGCGGGCGCTGCTCGCGCAGCGCCTGCTGCCGCTGTTTCCCGCCAAGGACGATCGCCTCGATGCTGAGCTTGCCGAGTTGCTTGCCACCGTCGACGCCCCAGGCTTCGTTGACGCGGCGGTGCCCGTGCTGTCACCGATGCGCCCGGCGGCGCCGCCTTCGTGGGCCGACGTCGTGGTGCGCAACGCTTCGTACGGCGGGGTGATCCAGAAGATGCTCGGCAACATGCCGCCGATCGGCCAGATCGCGATCGCGAACGCGCTGCGCACGGTCCCGCGCGGTTGGACTCTCGACCAGCGCCGCGCCTACTTCACGTTCCTTACCGAAGCGCGCACGCGCAAAGGTGGCGCGTCGTACGACGGCTACCTGAAGGCGTTCATCGACCAGGCGTGGGCGACCTGCTCGCCCGCGGAGCAGCAGGAACTCGCCGAACTCGTTGGCAAGGCGAAGGCCGATCTGCCGAAGTTCCAGAGCACGCCGCCGAAGGGCCCGGGCCGTCCCTGGCAACTCGCCGAGGCCACCGCGCAGGTGCAGAGCCTCGAAGGTGCTGACCTCGCGTCGGGCCGCAACCTGTTCCACGCCGTCGGTTGCGCCGCGTGCCACTACTTCGCGGGCGAAGGTGGCAACCACGGCCCCGACCTCACGAGTGTCGGCAACAAGTTCCGCGCCGCGGACCTGCTCGAAGCGATCCTCGAGCCGAGCAAGGTCATCAGCGACCAGTACTCGGGTTCGGTCGTCACCAAACGTGATGGCTCGGCGGTGTTCGGCCGCGCCAGCAAGGTTGTGGTGGACGGCGTTGAGGTCTGGGAAGTGATGCCCGCCACCGCGGATGCGGTGCCGATGCGCCTGGCGATCGGTGACGTGGTGAAGGTCGAGCCGTCGAAGTTGTCGCCGATGCCCACGGGGCTCGTCGACGGGCTCAATGCGAGCGAACTGCGCGATCTCACCGCATTCGTGATGTCGCGTGGGGCGGTGGTGCCTTCGCAGGCGGGTAAGTGACGGTCGCCTCGACCGGCAAAGACTCCCTTCCGGCAAGGACTTGGCGCGGCAAAGTGGGGGCGCTATCGTGTGCCATCATGGTGTTCCTGCGACTGCGCCCAGGCGCGATCCTCACGTGGCTCGCGTGCGCGACGTTGGCGCCCGCGCAAGGGCCCGTCACGGCCCCGCGTGGTGGTGGCCTGCCCGTTGCCGTCGAAACGGTCGAACTGCGCGAGGATCTGCAGTACGCCGAGGGTTATGCGCGAGAAGCGCGCCGCAATCGGCTCGACCTCTACATGCCAAAGCG
>JADZDL010000296.1 GCA_020851075.1 Planctomycetota bacterium
CGATCGATGCGCTCCTGCAGGTCCGGGTGGTCCTGTCGGTGGTCCCAGAGGGCCGTGAGCGCAATCGAAGTGAGTGCGACCCAGACGTTGGGCGTGATCTCACTGCTCGGCCAGTACGCGTAGCGCGCATCGGAGAAACCGCCGTCATCGCGCTGCTGCTGCAGCAGGAACTCGACGCCCGCGCGCGCCATCGCCGCGGCCGACAGCTTGTCACCTTGCCACGTCGTGTCCTTCGGCAGGCCTCGGTACGCCGCTTCGGGCAGGTACTGCACCGCTTCAAAACCCGTGAACGCCGCGCCGAGTGGACGATCGTCGGGTCCCAGCGTCGTATTGGCGCGCGCGCGGCGACCAAACAGCGTGTTGGGGAACTTCTGGCCAACGAGCAGGAACCGTCGCATCGCACCACTCTCGTCGCCGAGTTTCAGCGCATTGAGTGCATACCAGTAACCTGCTTCGCCGGCGCGGGTGCCGCGCGAACGCCACGCCATCTCAAACTCGGCTTGCGCTTCGAGCAGACGCCCCGTCATGGTGAGCAGCAGGCCCTGTTCGCACGCGGCATCGCCACTCTGCGCGGCGTTGGGTTCGGCGGCGCGCGCCTTCTTCACGCTGTCCATGGCCTGATCGGGCAGCCGCAGCAGCCGTTCGAGGCGCGCGATCTCGAGCCATACCGCAGCGTTCTTCGGCTCGCTCTTGCTCGCCAGGGTGAGCGCTTTCTGCCAGAGGCCTTTGCTGCGCAATTCCGCAACCGAGGCACCGGTGCGCTCGACCTTCGCCGCGTCGAGCACGCGCGTGCAGAGGTCGGCAAACCACTGGCCCTGGAAGGTGCGAATGCGCTCGACGAAGTGCACGACCTTGCCGTCGCCATCGAGGAAGACGACTGCAGGTTCGACAAACGCGAGTGGCTTCAGGCCAAACCGATCGCTGAGCGTCTGGTCGATCATGCAGCGCAGCGGCACGAAGGCGCCCTGCACGAGTTCGCTCACATCGGGATCCGCAAACAGCACCTGGCGCGCGTACACATCGAGCACGGGCGAACGGTACATCTGCTGCCCGCGCAGGGTCTTCTCCTGGATGCGATGTACATACCAGAGCACGAGTCGACCTTCGGCCTTGGCCTTCTTGCAGGCCTCGTCGACGAGCGCATTCCGATCGACCTTGACGGGTTTCTCGCGTCCGGCGTGTTCGTAGAACTCGGCACCGTCGGTGAGCCACGGCAAGTGGTCGGCGAGGCCGAGCAGTGCGGCGGCTGGTTGCGTTGGTGGTTCTTCCTGGGCCGGGAGCTGCAGACACAACGAGGCGAAGACGAGGATCGAGAGCGAACGAAGCATGGGTTCCTTCGCGCGGCATCGACGCCGCGCGGCCCGCAGGCTACTCGTCGGCGGGGGCGCTGTCGCGCTGCAGTCGGTCGATTGCGTCCTTCGTGCCGAGCACGGCGATCTGCCAGCCCGCTTGCAGCACGAGGTCCTGCGTCGCCGCGATGCGTTCGGGACCGTTGCTGCCGTCGCGGATCGCGAGCACCACGACGATGCCCTCGAGCGCTCCGGCGGGCAGCGCGTCGATGGAGAGGCCATGCCAGGAATCGGGCACGGGCACGCTCGTGAGGGAGTGGCCGAGCGGCAGCGAAAACTCCTTGCCGTCGCGGCCCGTCATCGCCAGCCGCGAGTTGCGCCGCTGCTGGCCCAGCACTTCACTGCCGAGGGTTGCCAGCACATCCTGATGGCGCACACGCCCGAGCAACCGGTGCGGCAGGCCGGGTGTGACGACTGCGACTTCGCTGAGTTCGGGGTCGTCGAAGCGCTCCATGACGGCCGCGATGGAGTCCTCGGGGTGCGCGGGCACGACCGGACGCGTGAGGTCGGCCGCGATCACGACCGAACTGAGGGTCGGGTCGTTGATGAAGTTCTTCACATCCTGCAGCTCGATGCGCCCGACGAGCGCACCGCCCGCGTCCTGCACGTAGATGGTGTCGTCGCGATGGTGGGTGAGCAGTTCCATGACGACATCGAAGCTCGCCGTATCCGACACCGTCACGCAGTCCTTGCGCAGCACGTCGCGCACAAACGTCGTGCGGATGGCGAGGTCCTCGAGGCCGCTCGGCAGCGCTTCGCCCTTGGCCTTGATCGCCGCCGTGTAGTAGCTGTCCTCATCGATGAGGGTCGCCGTGATGCTGGCCACGATGCTGCAGAGCATGACCGGCAACACCAGCTCGTAGTGGCCGGTGAGTTCAAACACGAGCACGACGGCGGTCACCGGCGAGTGCATGGTCGCCGCGGTGAGCCCGGCCATGCCGACGAAGACGAACGTCGTCTGTTCGTGCGGCAGCGCACTGCCGAGATTGCTCAGCCCGTAGCCGAACAGGCCGCCAAATGCCGCGCCGATCACGAGGTTGGGCGTGAAGATGCCGCCGAGTCCACCGGAGCCGACGGTGGCAACCGTGGCGACCTGCTTCCAGAAGAACAGCGTCAAGATCAGGCTCGCAGACGGCGAACCGTGGGCCATGATCTTGATGACTTCCATGCCGTTGCCCCAGGTCTGCGGCATGAACATGCCGATCCCGCCGACCATGAGGCCACCGAGCGCCAAGGCAAACGGCGGGGGTAACGCGAGCTTCTGGAAGGCCTTCTTGCTCGACAACAGTCCGTAGCGGAACAGCACGCCACCAAAACCGCACAGCACGCCGAGCACCATCGCGGCGAGCACGAGCTCCCACGGCAGTTCGGCAACCTGTTCGCCATGGTAGATCGCCTCGACGCCGAGGATCTGCTTGCGCACGATCGTGGCGAGCACCGAGGCAACGACGATCGGCGCGAACACGTCCATCGCGAAGTTGCCGAGTACGATCTCCATCACGAAGATCGCCGCGGCAATCGGGGCGTTGTAGGACGTGGCCATGCCCGCGGCGATGCCGCAGCCGATCAGCACCGAGCGTTGGCGAGAACCGAGTCGGGTCACGCGCGCGATCAAGGTCGCCACCGTGGCCGCAATCTGCGAGTTGGCACCTTCGCGGCCGATGCTGCCACCCGAGCCGATCGTGCACGCCGACGACACGATCTGCACGAGGCACTCGCGCAGCCGGATGGCTCCCTTGCGCAACTGGACCAGGCAGACGAGGTCGGCGACGCCGAACGGCGGACGTTTGCCGCGCAGCAGCAACAGGGCGAGTCCGCCAACAAAACCGCCGGCTGCCGGGACAAACAGAGTCTGCCACCACTTCAGGTTGGTGGTGACGGCGACGGACAGGGTGTCACCGGGCCCGACGAGCAGTTGCTGGATCCAGCCGAGACCGAGCAGGAACCACGACCCGAGCAACCCGCCGCTCAATCCAATGATTGCCGCGAGCAGGAAGATCGCGAATGCTCGCAGCGGGATGCCCTTCGGCTTTTGCATCGGGTGCGGCAAGGGTGCGGCCCTCGGGGCCCCAGGTCAAGCCTGCGATGCGATGCCACCGCGACTTGCGTTCGCTCGCCTCTGCCCTGGGCTGCTGTGGCGGTGTTCGGACGTGCCGTCGGCGAGCCGCGGGCGGGATACCGGCGGGTGGTAAGACCGGCGACGGCTTGTTGGGGTGCTGGCGTAGCAATAGGGGCTGCCGGGTTGTCTTCCCGACCGGTTTTCTTGCGCGGCACACCAGTTGCCAGTGGCGCGCCGCCCTTCGCCCCCTTGCCGGCTCCCCCGAGCCGATCGTCCCCGTGACGGCGAAGGTGGAACCGCAGCCACGCCCGCAGCTTCGACG
>JADZDL010000297.1 GCA_020851075.1 Planctomycetota bacterium
ATAGGCACCAAACATCGCGAGGCTCGCCAGCGTGTGCACCCAGAGATCCGCGCGCGCGCGGCGAACGGCCAGTTCGTGCAACGTCGTGCGCAGGCCCTGCCGCAGGCTGGCGAGGCGGTTGGCAAACAGCTGGCCCAGCCGCAGCGCGCGCAGGTCCTTGGCGGTCGCGCGGCCCGTCAGGACCGCGCCGAGGTAGCCGATTTCGCGCTGCTCACGCACGTTGCGTTCCTGCCATGCAAACCGCAGCCTGGCGTGGCGCGCCCGCATGACCGCGATCGGTGCTGCCGCCACGGCGACGAGCACGGGCAGCCAGGGTTGCACGAGGGCGAGCACCAGCGACATCGCGACCAGGGATACGAGCGCGGTGCCAAACCCGGCCAGGTCCTGCACGAGCCGAACGGGACGCTGGCCCGCTTCGGCACCGGCCTTGTGCAGCAGGTCGTGGAACGCCGGCCGGTCGAACTGCTCGAGGTCGAGCCGCGCGGTGTGTTCCTGCAGGCGCTGGGCGCAGCGATCGCCGAGTTCGCGCGCGTGGCTCTCGGCCGTCACCGCAGCGAGGCCTCGCACGACGTTGCCGAACACCGCGATGCCAGCCGCCCAGGCGGTCGCGCGCCAGAGCGCCGCGTAGGCGGCATCGTCGGGGGCACCGGCAGCGGCACCCGAGCGCAGGCTTATGGCCACCGCATCGACGAGCCACTGCATCGCATACAGACCGAGCAAGGGGATCAGTCCCTGCAGCAGGACAAGGCAGAGGTGCCAGGCCAACGCGCCGCGGCCGGCCAGCAGGCACAGCTGCAACGCAGTGCGCAGCGGTATGCGGGAGGCTGGCGGGTTCATGGCAGGTTTGGCGCCGTCACCGGGCACGTCTCCCCCGTCTTCCCGTCCTGGATGTTCTGATAAGATATGTTATGTTAAGCACGCTGGGGGAGTCGGCAGGGGAAGAGGCTGAAGAGCCCGCTGAGGAGCCAACCCGGCCAGCCCTCACCGGCCAACCGCTCCGCCAATCACGGTCGTGATGCCGAGCCAGGCCGTGAAGTCCGGCGACACCTTGCCCTGCAGGTCTTCCCCAAAGCCGATCTCGACGGCCCAACGTTCGCCCGCCCGCCAGCGGGCACCGGCCCACAACAGGAACTGGTCGCGCTCCGCCGCCTGCACGGCAAGGTCGCGCAACGTCGAAGTCTCATACTCGATCTGCACGAGCGCGTTCACCGTGTCGAGCAGCGGCACCTCGGCACCAAGGCCCAGCGACGTCACGTCCGCGAAGTGCAGCCCGGCCGCGCGCGCCTGGTCCGGGGTGCCGGCCAACGTGTGCTGCAGGTGTCCGTAGAAAGCGACCTGGCGGAAATGGTGCTCCAACAGAAGGCCCGCCGAATAGTCGAGTTCGCCCGAGCCGTAGCCGCGGTCGGCATTGCCAGTCGGCAACTCGACGCCGCCGCGCACGGCCACGCCAAGGCCCTCGGCGGCATCACGCAGCTGCCAGGTCACGAACAGCGGCACGTCGAGCAGTTCCACCTGGCCGGGTTCGACCTCGAAGGCGGTCTGGCCACCGTTGCGCGCGAGGACCGAAAAGTCGCCGTTGGTGACCTGACTGCGGCCCTGGTCCGGAAACCCGAACAGTTTGTGGTAGTCGATGAGGAACGCATCGAGAAACCCGCCCGAAGCGTGAGCTACCGGCAGTTCGAAAGCCAGCTCGACGCCCCCAGCCAGCCCCACGCGCAACTGGGTCGCCGCGCGCAGGTATTCGCCGTCCATGCGGAACGCGTTCGCACCACCGGCCGAGGATCCGCTCAGGAACATCGAGGAGTAGGCGGCGTCGGCGCGCGCCGCGAGCTCCCCCGCGGGCAACACCTGGGTGGCCGCCGGCGGCATGTGCATCACGGTCAACTGCGCGGGGTGCTGGTTGCGCACCGGCAAGGGCCCATGACGCTCCGGATGCATTGCGCAGCCCGCCAGGAACGTACCGCCGACCAACAGACCTGCCTGTGGGAGCAACCGCATGGGGCGCAGAAGCTAGCGACTGTCCCCACGCGGATCACGCAACGATTGCACAAGCTCCCTTGGCATGGACGTTCGCCCGAGCTTCGGGAGCCATGTTTCCCTCGGCGCAGTCTCGGCTAGACTGCTGCACCTTGGATACCCCCCTGATGCGCAACGTCCTCAGCCTTCCGCTCCTCGCCCTGTTCGCTGCCTGCTCCAGTGGCGGCAAGGAAACCACCCCGGCCAGCGAGGTGAAGATCGCAGCGAGCCACCACCTGTTCAGCTTCCGCGCGCTCGCCGGGTTCGGCACCTTCCCGATCAACCCTTCGACGGTGATCACGAGCAAGAGTGCGTTGAACCTGTTCGACGACAGCACCTACACACTGGCGACCTCAACTGGCACGAGCGGTGCAGATCGTTACGCGATCGCGACCGGCGGTGCGATGTCGATCTACGTGACGGGCAGCGGCCGCGAGCCCTCCGTCGTGTTCCAGGGAGCCTACGCGCAGGACGGCGGCGCGAGCGTGATCCCCAACCTGTTCTTCACCGACCGCGTTTCGACGCCAAACTCGCAGACGATTGGTCTCTACCTCGGCACGCGCGTCGTGCCGGGCCAGGTCGAACTCGAAGGTGCCTGGCACGTCGTGTCGCTGCACACGATCTTCAACGAAGCGATCCTGTCGCCGGACAACGTCGCGCGCGCCGTGCAAGGCGCCGTGTCGATCAGCGCCGGCGCGGCGGGCACCCAGCGTACGATCTCGGGCACAGGCCAGCAGACCTCGAGTGTCATCACGTTCGGTGGCACGATCCAGAACCTGCTGTCGAACAACACCGGCGACGGCACCTGCAACCTGACCCTGAGCTACCAGGCGACCGGCCAGGCCGCGGATAGCCGCGTCTGCTACAGCGCGGCCACCAACAACCTCATCCTCGGCCTCGACAGCGATGAGACCGATGGCGAAGCGGGCCTCGTCGTCATGCTGCGGAAATTTGACGCCCCGGCAACTCCGGCGGACCCGACGCGCATTGCGGGCACCTACCTCGTCGGCGGCGAGACGATGTTCGTGAACCCGTCCAATCCGGGTTCGGACGCGTTCGTCGGCACGGTCACGCTGGCCTCCGGCGGTGGCTTCCGCCTCGACGCCGCTGGCAATGACGGAGCCGACTTCGCCTACACGGGCTCCTACACGACGAACGCCGACGGCCATCTCACGATCACGATTGCGGGCACCAACGAAACGTGGTTTGGCGCCGTCGACCGCGACTACCAGACCCTGATCTTCCTCGACGACTTCCGCGAACTGCGCAGCAACAACCAGCCCGAACTCAACCTCGGCTTTGGCGTGCGCAAGAAGGTCTGAGTCGCCTGCGAACTGCCCCTTGGAGAGGCAGTTCAGCATTGTTTCCGGCGGCAAGTCTGGCCCATGATGGGCGCCCCGTGAACACCCCCGTCCTGTCCGTCGAACTCCCCTTCTGCAAGCGCCTCGGCCGCGGCAAGGTCCGCGAGATCTTCGAGCTGAACGGCGACCTCTTGCTCGTCACCTCGGATCGCATCTCGGCCTTCGATGTCGTGATGAACGAGGGCATCCCCGGCAAGGGTCGCGTTCTCACCGAGACCTCCGCGTTCTGGTTCTCGCTGCTGCGCGATGTCTGCCCCAACCACGTGCTCTCGACGGATGTCGACGCGTGGTCCGACGTGCCCGCCGCGTACCGCGACCTGCTGCGCGGTCGCACGATGCGCTGCCGCAAATGCACGCCGCTGCCCGTCGAATGGGTGGTGCGCGGTTACCTCACCGGCTCGGGTTGGAAGGACTACCAGCGAGATGGCGCGGTGAGTGGGGTGGCGCTGCCGAAGGGCCTGCAACACGCGAGCGAACTGCAGCCGCCGATCCTCACGCCGTCGACCAAAGCCGAGACCGGGCACGACGAGCCGATCTCGTTTGCACGCGTCATCGAAATGGTCGGCAAGGACATCGCCGAGCAGGCTCGCGATGCGGCGCTCGCGCTCTACAGCAAGGGCCGTGAGTACGCGAAAACGCGCGGCATCGTGATCGCCGACACGAAGTTCGAGTTCGGCTTGCTCGACGGCAAGCTCATCCTCATCGATGAGTGTCTGACCCCCGATTCGAGCCGCTTCTGGCCCGCATCTGAAGTGCGACCAGGCGGCAATCCGACGTCCTACGACAAGCAGTACCTGCGCGACTGGTTGACGAGCACCGGCTGGAACAAGACCCCCCCGCCGCCCACGTTGCCGCCGCAGGTCCTCGAAAAGACCGCCTCCACCTACACCGACATCCAGAAGCGACTCTGCCACGGCTCATGACGACCCCTCGCCCTATCGCGTTCCTACTCGGTTCTGACTCCGACCTGCCCGTGCTCGAAGGTGCCTTCAGCGCGCTGCAAGAGCTCGGCGTCGGCTTTCATGTTCGCATCCTGAGCGCGCACCGCACGCCGGACGAAGCCGCCCACTTCGCGCGCACCGCGAAGGACAACGGCATCCAGGTGCTCATTGGTGTAGCCGGCATGGCAGCGCACCTCGCGGGAGCCCTGGCGGCGCACAGCCTGCTGCCCGTGCTCGGCGTGCCGATCGACAGCGGTCCGTTGCGCGGCGAAGACGCGCTGCTGTCGACGGCGATGATGCCGCCCGGCATCCCCGTTGCCGCAACCGGCATCGGCAAGGCCGCGGCCAAGAACGCGGCGCTGCTGGCGGTGCGCATTCTCGCCCTCAACGATCCCGCGATCGCGAGCAAGCTCGAAGCCGCGCGCAGTGCCGAGCGTGAGAAGTCGCTCGCCAAGGACCGCGAAGTCCGCGCGCGTTTCGGCTGCTGACCTGCCCCGTGTTCTAGTCGCGAGGTTCGCCATGACCGCAGAACTGCCCTCCATGACTCCAGAACGGCTGCCGCCGACGGTGGCCTGGCGCGGTGGTGACGAAGGACACCTCGCCCTGCTGGACCAGACCCGGTTGCCGCACGAACGGGTCGTGCTGCGGATCGAGAATCTCGACAGCTGCATCGATGCGATCCGCCGACTCGCCGTTCGCGGGGCGCCCGCGATCGGCGTCGCGGCTGCGTATGGCCTGCTGCTCGGCGTGCGCAATGCGCGCCCGGAGGGGCGGGCGTTCCTTGAGACCGCCCGCGAGTGTGCGGTGCGGCTCGCCGCGGCCCGCCCCACTGCCGTGAACCTGCAGTGGGCGCTCGATCGTTGCCTGCAGGCACTGCACGAGACCCCGAACCTGGCGCGGTTGCGAGCCGAGGCCGATGCGATCTTTGCCGAAGACGTGACCTCGTGCCGGCGCATCGGCGAATACGGCCGCCATCTCGTGCCTGCCAATGGCACCGTGCTCACCCACTGCAACACCGGCCGCCTCGCGACAGCCGGCGACGGCACGGCGCTGTCCGTGTTGTTCGCCGCCTGGCGCATGGGCACTCGCTTTGCGGTGCTCTGCGACGAAACCCGTCCGCTGCTGCAAGGCGCGCGTCTGACCGCGCTCGAACTCGCCGCCGAAGGCATCCCGGCCCAGGTGCTCTGTGATGGCGCCGCCGCCGGCATCATCGCGCGCGGACTCGTCAAGATGGTCATCGTCGGCGCCGACCGCATCGCCCGGAATGGCGATTTCGCCAACAAGGTCGGCACCTACCCGGTCGCCCTCGCTTGCGCCGCCCACCGGGTGCCGTTCTACGTCGCCGCGCCGCGCTCGACGTTTGACGCGCAGCTGGCCGATGGTGCGGCGATTCCGATCGAAGAACGCGATGCCAGCGAAGTCTTGGAGCTGTTTGGCCAGCGTATGGTCTGTCCTGGCGTCGGCGCCCGCAACCCGGCCTTCGATGTGACCCCCAGCGCCCTGGTGCGCGGTTTCGTGACCGACCACGGGCTGCTCCAGCCACCGTTCGGCCCCGCCATCAAGGCCATGTTCGGTGTCGGTCGATGAGTTGGCATGGTCGCCGCCAGCACGAAGAAGCCGAAGTCCAAGAACCAACCCGCTCGCCGTGGCAAGGGTTCGCCAGTCGTTGCCCACAAGGGAGCCAGCAAAGCCGGCAAGGAACCGACACCGCGGCCGCAGAGGCCGAGCAAGAAAGCCGGCAAGCTCGGCAAGCCCACCACCGAGGTCGATGTCGACCTCGACCTGGATCCGATCGCGGCACCCGATCGCAGCGCGCCGCCGATGGCCGAAGTCGACGGGGACGCGCTCGAGTTCATCGAAGCCATCGATCGCTTCAAGAAGCAGCACGGCCGCCCGTTCCCGAGCTGGAGCGAAGTGCTCATGGTGCTGCGCGACCTGGGCTACAAACGCTCCTGAGCGGACAGGCGCTCCTGAGCGGACGGGAATCGCCTCAGCTTACGAAGCCGCGCCAGCACAGCACGGCCAGCAGCGCGCCACCGCCGATGCGATACCACGCAAACGGCGCAAACGTGTGCGTGCGCAGGAACGCGACAAACGGTCGCACGACGACGAGCGCACTCAAGAACGAGACGCCGGTGCCGACGAGGACCGGGCCCAGCAGATCGCCGTGCAGCATGCTCCCGTTCTTCACGAGCTTGTAGCCCGCCGCGCCATACAGGATCGGCAGCCCGACGAGGAACGAGAACTCGGCGGCCGCAGTGCGCGACAAACCCAGCAGCAACGCGCCGGCAATCGTCGCCGCCGCGCGACTCGTGCCCGGCACGAGCGCGAGACATTGAAACAACCCGATCACGAAGGTGGTCCGGTACGACGCACTCGACAGTTCGCCGCCGGCGTCGTTGGCACTCGGCCGCGCGCGTTCGAGCCACAGCAGCAAGAGGCCACCCACGACCATCGTGCCGGCGACGACCTTGGCCGAAAACAGGTGCTCATCGATCCAGTCGTCGGCGAGCAGGCCGAGGAACGCCGCTGGGAACGCCGCGATGACGATCTGCCAGAGCAGGTTGGGCTTGCCTGACGTTGGCCGCATCACGGTGCCCAGGGCATCGAAGAGACGCCGCCAGTAGAGCACCAGGATGGCCGTGATGGCCCCCATCTGGATGCCGATCGCAAACACGTTGTTCTCGGCGCTCTCACCAAGTCCGAGCAGTCGCTGGGCCACGATCAGGTGGCCCGTGCTGGAGATCGGCAGGAACTCGGTGATGCCTTCGACGAGCCCCAGCACGAGGGCGTCCAAGAGCGAGGGGCCGCCTTCGGCCACCGGCGCCAGCGCACTCACTTCGATCACAGGACCGCAGCCGGCGCCTTCCAGGCGATGCCAAACGCCTCGGCAACACCCTGGTGCGTGCAGACGCCGGCGAGGATGTTCGCGGCGGTACCGAGCACGGGGTCCTTGGCGGCGTTGGCGGCCCCCATGGCGGCGAGTTTCTTCGCCCACGGGCTGGTCGCGTTCGTGAGCCCGAACGTCGACGTGCGGGCGACCGCGCCCGGCATGTTGGCGACGCAGTAGTGCAGCACGCCATCGACGACGTAGGTCGGATCCGCGTGCGTGGTCGGGCGGCACGTTTCGATGCAACCACCCTGGTCGACCGCGACGTCGACGACGACGGCGCCTTCCTTCATCGTCTTCAGGTCTTCGCGGCGGATCAGGCGCGGCGCGCGGGCACCTTGCACGAGCACGGCACCGATCACGAGGTCGGCGTGCACGATCTGTTCGCGGATCGCGATCGGCGAGCTGTGCAACAGCGTCACGTTCGCGGGCATCACGTCACTGAGGTAGCGCAGTCGATCCAGATCGACGTCCATCAGACGCACATCGGCACCCAAACCCGCCGCCATCTTGGCCGCGTTGGTGCCGACGACGCCACCACCGAGGATCAACACCGTCGCTGGCTCGACTCCTGGAACACCGCCGAGCAGGATGCCGCGGCCACCGTGGTGCTTCTCGAGGCAGACAGCGCCGACCTGCACCGACATGCGGCCAGCCACTTCGCTCATCGGCGTCAGCAGCGGCAGCGAGTTCTTGTGGATGAGCGTTTCGTAGGCGAAGCAGTGCGCGCCCGAAGCGAGCATCGCATCGGTGAGTTCGCGGTTCGCAGCGAAGTGGAAGTAGGTGAACAGCAGCTGGCCCTTCTTGATCAGCGGGTATTCGGCCGCGAGCGGCTCCTTCACCTTGATGATCATGTCGGATTGGCCGTAGACCTCGGCCGCGCTCGCCACGATCTTGGCGCCGACCTTCACGTAGGCTTCGTCCGTGATGCCGGCACCCAAACCGGCACCTTGCTGGACCAGGACCTGGTTACCAGCGCCGACAAGGTCGAGAACCATCGCGGGCACGGCGCCAACGCGATTCTCTTGGGCTTTGATCTCTTTGGGGACTCCGATGATCATGTGCTAGGGCTCCTCTGCGTCGCAATTTGCGGCCAGGGACGATAGCGAGCGAAGGCCCCGACTGCGAGAGGATGTCGGCGCATCCGCTGCAGCCCCCATGCTCCACAGCGCGTTCGCACCGCGCCCGCCGTGCCGTTCAGGCGACGGCGTCGCGCAGGCGCTGCTCGAGCTGGCCCCGTTCGCCCGGTGGCAGGGCCGGCAGCACCGCAAAGTGCACTTCGAGCACGTTGGCATGCACCGAAACCGTCGGCTGGGGCCGCCGCAGGACCCGCGGATCCGTACCGAGCAGCAGCAACACGTCCGCCATGGCGCGATCGGGGTTGGCCACGCGCAGGCGGCAGGCTAATTCGGCGGGGCGGGCCAGTTCTGCCGGGCGGGCCAGGATCACCGGGGGTGGCGCGTCAGGGACGACGGCGCCGACGCGAACGGGCAGCGCGGCAACCGCTTCCTCGGCCACCTTCGGTTCGACCGGCACCTCAAGTTCTTCCGTCTCCCCCTCCTCCAGATCCCCGTCCTCCAGCACGAAGTAGTCATCGTCCGCGGGCCATTCGCCCTCCGGCGGTGACGCGGGCCCTGGCTGCGAACCAATACCTGCCACGGGCGTCTCGGCCTCTCGCAGCCGACCAACCGCCTCGCCGAGCAGCGCCGCCGCGGCCCAGATCTCCTCGACGCCGCGGTCAAAGCCCGGAGCTTCCGCGCTCGCGGGATCTCCGCGCGGGGCCTGCCCCACCACGCTGCCAACCCGCCCACCGCGCCGCAGGCGCCAGGCGAACCCGAGCCCGAACGCTGCCGCCAGCCCAACCAAACCGAGCCACCACCAGTTCGCCGCATTGCGCCGCGGCCGTGGCATGGCCCCAGTCTTCACGCCGACCTTCTCGCCGCTGCCCGCCTCCTTCTCCGCCGGGGCGACCGGCGGCGACGCCGAACCTGCACCCGCAGCTCCGGGCGCCGTTCCCTTCGCTTCTGCTGGCGCCGCACCCGGCACACTGGGAAGCCGCTTCAGGAAGTCTTCCAGCTTGTCCGCCGTACGGTCCAAGGCCCCGCCGAGCAGCGCTTCGACCTCGCGGTGGCGGGCATCCTGCGCCTTCAACGTGGCCTCGAGTTGCTGCAGCCGCGCAACCAACGCTTCGACTTCGGTATGCGCCTGGCTTGTCACACTCTGGGCGAGCAACTGCGACCAGCGCTGCAATTCCTGCGTGAGCACGAGCTGGCGCGACTGCAACTCCTTCTGGTCCGCCGCGAGTCCACCGAGCGCTTCGCGCAGCGGCGACAGCGCATTCGTGATCTGCGCACGATCCACGGCCGGTGCCGCGACCGCCTGGCCGCCGTTCGACTGCAGCATGATGCGCAGCGAACGCAACTCCGCCGCCACTTCCGCCGAAGCATCGACGCCCGGGTCACTGCACGCCACGAGGCCCATCGCCGCCACCAGGCCAACCCTGCGCAAGGCTACGAGCCCCCAGTTCATCGCAGCTCTCCCGCCGCGGCATCGGCATTCCACACCTGACCATCCCAAACGATTCGCCGCGGCGTCGTGACGAGACTCGCCCGCGCTTCTTTGAGGTCAGCATCCCGAAACCGGATCGGCACGAACGCCGGCGACAGCACTTCGTCGCCATCATTGCGCAACACGACGGGAATGGTCGCTTTCGGCTCACCGCTGCGCATTGGGAAGCGCACATGCAGCGTTGAAGTGCAGCGCTGCAGAGCGCCGTCTGCATCATCCCATTCGGTCGCCAGGTCCCGCGGTGGCAGCTCGACCAGGACCGCTTCGTCCGAGCCTGAACGCCATACGATCGTCGGTACGAGCGGCACCTGCAGGTACCCGCGCAAACGTGCGCCAGGCACGATCGCGAGCACTTCGCGCGGCGCCACCCGCACGGGCAATTGCGGTGCGCGGAGTTGCAGCGCGAGTTGGCCCATCGCGTCGAGACCGAGCGCAAATCGCCGCGCCTCACGGCCATCAAACCACAGCAGCGAATGACCACCGCGCACCGACTCGAGCACGAGCTCGTTACTACCGAGCTGCACACGCGTACTGCCACCACGCTGTGGGCGCGGCAGTAGCGTCTGGAAGGGCAGCGAGTGGGGCGAGTCCATCAACGGTGTGGGGCAAAAGCGGGCGAGCCCGGTCCCGGAAGCCTACCGCGGAAATGCTGTCAGGCGAAGAATGCTGTTTCCCGAGTCTGATTTTGGGCTTGCATCTCCTGCTGGGGTCGTCATCATGTTGCCCTCGAAAGCGCGGGCGTTTAGCTCAGTTGGTAGAGCATCAGCTCGACAAGCTGAGGGTCACAGGTTCAAGTCCTGTAACGCCCACCACCTTTCTTCCGAGCTAGCCACAGCCGTGGCACCGAATCCTCCGACCCTCGGATTCGCAGTTCGACCGGAATCTTCCATAGGGCTGGTTCCGTGTAGCACGCATGCACGGCTCGCGATCCACAGCGGATGCCGCTGCAGCCTATCGCGGCCTGTTGGCTCGCTAGCCGCGGGCCAACCGCTCTCAACCCAGAGCGGGCTCCGACAGCTTGTGCCCTTCGCGATCGCTCTCAACTGCCTGGCAGGAGGTGCCAAGCAGGAGGCACTTCAGCGGGGTGGTATACTCTAGACCGAGTCGGTCACCAAACGGTCCACACGCGCAGTGCGCATCGCGCGCCCCACGAAGGGGGCAATCAGAAGGCTAGCCGAACACCAGAGCACCAGCACTGCGGTTACGGTCATGGATTCCTCGTTGTGGTCGCAGGAACCGCTACGCAGGAAACCCCAGGCACTGGCCAGACTTAGGTTGTGGAATTTCACAAACTTCCAAGCCTGGGCTTGTCGCGTCAGCCGCCTTCGCTGCCGAACAGGCGTCCGACCACCGCCCTATCCCCTTGCACAGCAGTCCTTTGCATGTAGGGGTGCAGACCGCGCAGGCCGCCGAGCTCTTCGCCGCCGCCGGCGCGGCCTGGACCACCGTGAATCGTGCCGGGCAGGACCGCGCCCGGGCCCAAAGCCTGGCCTTGGGTCTTCTCGCTGCCGAGCCAGACGCGCCCATGCCATGGGGAGATCCCGAGCACCAGCTGCTCGACGAAAGCCCGGTCGTCGCTGTAGGCGCTGGCCACGAGGCTGCCCCCACCGCGGTTGCAGAGGTCGGTGGCCTCGTCGACGTTGCCGGAGTAGGGCAGGATCGTCGCACACGGCCCAAACACCTCGAGTTCGTGCAGCAGGGCGGCGCTGGTGTCCTTCGCGCGCAGCAGCGTCGGGTGCACGAAGTAGCCAGGCCCCTCCATGGGCTTGCTACCGCCGAGCAAGGTATCGCTGAGGGCCGAAAGGCGATCGATGCCGGTGCGAACGTCGCGCAGCTGGTCGGCGCTGGCCACCGGCCCCATGCGCACGTCGCCGTCGAGCGGGTTGCCGATCTTCACGGCCTGCAGGCGCTCGCGCAGGGCTTCCTGCACTTCTTCGACCATGGCGGCGGGGACCAGGATGCGGCGCACGGCCGTGCACTTCTGGCCAGCCTTCTGCGTCATGTCGATCGTGACGTTGGCCAGGAACTGCTCGAGCGTATCGCTGCCACTTTCGACGTCCGGGCCGAGGATTGCGGAGTTGATCGAGTCGGCTTCGACGTTGACGCGCACGTTGCGCGCGATGAGGTTCTGGTTGCTGCGGATCAGGGCCCCGGTCTTGGCGCTGCCCGTGAAGGCGACCGTGTCCATCGGCCCCAGCAGGTCGAGCAGGCCCGTGACCGAGCCTGGCAGGAACTGGAAGGCCCCCTCAGGAACGAGACCGCTGTCGACGACGAGCTGCGCGATGCGGTAGGCGAGCATGGCACTCGGTGTGCCGGCCTTCTCGATTACGGGCACGCCGGCGAGCAGCGCGCAGGCCATCTTCTCGCCCATGCCCCAGGCCGGGAAGTTGAAGGCGTTGATGTGTACGGCCACGCCGGGCCGCGGCACGAAGATGTGCTGGCCCCAGAAACGCGGCGTGCGGCCCAACTGCAGGCCTTCGCCGTCGGGCAGGCAATTGCCCGCTGGCATCGCGGCGGCGAGATTGGCGTAGAACGCGAGCGTGCCCGAAGCGCCGTCGAGGTCAAACTTCGCATCGCCGCGCGTATTACCGCCGTTGCGCGCCGCGATCTCGATGAGCTCGTCGCGGTGCTCGTGCAGCTTGGCGGCGAGCGCCTTCAACATCTCACCACGCTTCTGGAAACCCATCGCGCGCAGCGCGGGTCCACCCTTCTGCATGGCGTGCTGGTGCGCGGCGGCGAAGTCGATGCCGCCGGGGCGCACGTCGCCGATCACGGCTGCGGTCGCGGGTTCATGGAGGGTCTTCGCGTCGCCCGTGCCGGCGACCCAACGACCACAAACGTAACTCTGCAGCGAGGTCATTTGAGGGCCGAAGACGATAGCCCGAGTTGGCGCCCATTGCACGCTCGCCCTGCTGCCGCGGGAGGATCCGGCTGCAACCGGGGGCAGGGACGCGCGATCTCAGGGCAGGATCAGCAGCGGCTTGCTGTCGCCAACGCACTTGGGCAGGCCAAAGAGGTCGACGCTGAGGAAGTTCCAGTGCACGGTCTGCCACAAGAAGGGCTGCAGCAAGGTCGGCGGCACGGTCACGATCGCGGTGGCGCGCCCATTGCCGTCGAACAAGCCGATGCCGTTGCTGAGGAACGTGCCGTTCGGGTTGGCGACGAACGCGTTGGTCACGAAGTCCTGGTTGAGCGGCACCGGGAAGCCGGGCTGCCAGACAAAACCCGGCGCCGTGCCCGACAGCGTCGCGAGTACGAGGTAGAGGTTGCCAGCGCCGGCGGGGCCGACATCGAGCTGGATCTGCGCGGCGCCACCGGCGATCGCGTTCACGTAACCCGGGGTCAGGGTCACCGCCGAACCGGCCTGGAAGCGCCGTCGCGTCGTGCTGACGTGGCCAGTGCTGTCCTTGCACTGCACGGTCGAACGCCAGGTGCCCGGATAGCGGCAGAGGTGCGTTTGCGCCGCGTTCGCGAGCCAGGGCGTGTCAAACACCGCATCGCCGTCGAAGTCATAACGCACCTGCAGCGAGCTCGAACCCTGGTCGACGTCCTGGCTCTGGCTCGCGTCCAACGTCGCGGTGAGCCTCAGCGCACTCGCTGCGAACGTGGGTTCGGGCCAATTGCAGCCAGGGACAGCGTACTGGGCCATCTTCGTCCACCACGAAGGGTTGTTGACGAGGTGCTGGTAGCGGAACGACTGGTAGCCATCGCCCCCACCAAGCAGCGCCCCGGTGATCGAAGCCTCGATGGTCAGGTCCGTGGTCGTCTCGGAATCGCCCGTATAGGTCTTTACGACGGGGCAGACGCGGCGCGTCGGATGGCCCGCAATCGTGCATGCCGTGCGCGCATAGGCTGCCGTCTGCCGCACGTAGGCCTGATGCAGCGCGTAGGTGCTGTAGATCGAGCCGTTGGCCGTGTACGACATCGGCATCATCACGTCGACGTGCTGCGCGAGCTGCTCCCAATGCTGGCCGAATTGCGACGAGAGTCCGCTGATGCAGCTCGCATAGGACGCGAACACGCCGTTGTAGGTCGGCCCGTCAAACGTGTAGCGATTGGCGATCAGGTAGGCGTGCAGGGAGAGGTTGCCGATGCGCTGGCGAACGTCGGCCACGAAGTTCGTGACGTTGGCTGCGTTGACGTTCGTGCCACCGACGTAGCGCACGTAGTCGAGTGCGATGCCATCGATGTCGTAGACGGGCTGACCGTTCGGCTGCCAGGCGTCGACGAAGTAGTCGATGACCGACAACAGATACTGTTTGTGCGCCGCATTGTCGGGCTGCACGTTGTCCGAAAAACACTTGAGCACGGGCACCACGCGCACGTTGGCGGCGTGGCAGGCCGTAATGAGGTTCTGCAGGTGGATGCCTGCTCCTCCCGACCGCACCGCCCCCCACGAAGCGTTCCAGTCGCCGGCGCTATCGGTCACCCAGAGATCCCCCGTCGAGGGGCCCGTGGCCCGGAACGCACTTACGTAGAGCGTGTCGATGCCATGCGACTGGCAGTTCGTGACGATCTCCGCGATGCGGCCGTCCATGTTGCCGACGAGGAACGGAAAGACGCCCACGGACACGTCCGTAGAAGGCGTCTGGGCGAAGGTCGCGGCGGCGAGCAGCAGGGGCGCTAGGGTGCGGTGCATGGGATGGAGGTCGGAAGTGGCAGGCGCACAGCATGCCGGGTTCCGGCTGGTTGTCTACGACCCCTGGTAGTCGCCAGCTGGGCTGGTTGCCCGCTTGCGGCAGACCCGGCTGTGCCTATCCTGGCTCGACTACTCCGCACCCCCATAGACGCACCATGACGAAGACCGCTCCCTTCCTCGCCGGCTTGCTGGCGTTCGCGACGCTCGCGACCGCGCAAGCCCCCCAGACCCTGCTCTTCACGGGCCGCTTCCCGTTCGTGAGCTTCGACTCCGTGAACGAGCCCGCCGGTGGCGAGATCACGAAGCTCTCGGAGTTCGAGTTCTCGACCGTGACGCCGGGCGTGGGCGCCGCGGCGCGCAGCCTCCTGCCAGCTTCGGCCATGCAGTGTTACCTCGGGGATGCCAACAACGACGGCAACTACACGAAGTTCGCCGGCTTCAAGACCTACTTCGAAGCCCTGCAGGTCGGTGGCCTGTTCGTGCGCCATGCCGACCGCGGCGCCGTCACCTGGGACAAGGTCTTCTTCACGGTGCGCGACAATATCGCCACCGCCGGTCGCGATTTCGAAGTGTTCACCAGCGGCGGCACCGCGGTGCACACGCTGGTCGCGGGCGACTGGGTGCGCCTCATGCCAAACGGCAACGTCGAGTTCTTTATGACGGCAGCCCAGCTGGCCGTGGCTGCGGGCAGCCCGCCGGCAACCGGCTCGAGCATCCCCGGCGCGCACGCGCTGCTGCAGACGGCGACGGGCGACCTCTACTACGTGCCCGTGCAGGGCGGCCAGTGGGTCAACGGCAACGCCGGCGGCTTGCCGATCTTTGCCCAGGACGGAGCGATCTGCAAGATCGACGCCGCCGCGATCACCTACGACGCCAACGGCAATGTGGCGAGCTTCGCACCGAACTCCGCGCGCCTCATCCTCGATGAAGTCGCAGGTGGCCCTGGTGTGGCGCCGCTCACGATTCGCCAGATGGTCGTCAACTCGGGTGCCCAGAACCGCGATGGTGTGCTCGTCGTCGCGGCGGGTGTTTATGGCAAGACCTGCGGCCTCGCGTTCGACCAGGGTGGCGGCACGTTCCAGTCGACGTTCGCCGACCCCACCTCGACGTTCACGGCGGAGCCGAACCTCATCTTCTGCAGCGACGCTGGCTCCTACGCGGGCACGATCTTCTCGACGGCCAACAACGGCAGTGTCGCGGTCATCAACGGCGTCACCTGCGGCGAACTACTGCCCGGCATCCCGGCGACGGGTTCGTGGCTCGGCGTCCAGTTCGACTACGCGAACTTCCAGCCGTCGCTGATGGGTTTTGCGCTCGTCGATAGCCTCGCCTACCAGCCCGCCCTGCTCGACCAGGCCGGCTTCGGCGTGCTGCCGAACTCGGCCAGCCAGCCGCTCTGGCAGCTCGATCTGCAGGCCGCCCCCGGGAGCCTCGCCTTCCTGTTTGTCGGGTTTGGTCCCGGCACGCCTGGGCAACCGGTTGCGTCGCTGCCACTCGCCGCGTTCCCGCCCGTGTTCAGCGGGGATAGCCACAACGACATCTTCGTCGCGAGCGGCGCGCAGTCGTTGGGCCTCACGGTCACCGACGGCTTCGGCTACGGCACGTGGTTGTTTGGCAACCCGAACCTCGGCGGCTACTCGGGCCTCACGTTCGTGCTGCAGGCGGCCGTGATCCAGGGGTCGACCCTGCAGATCAGCACGCCGGTGCTCACGCAACTGCAGTGAGCGGTGTGGGGCCGCGGTTCGCTGCGGCCTCCCCCTAGGGCAACGTCGAGATCAGTTGCCCGACACGAACTGCTGCAGTTCGTGGAAGCGGCGCTCGACGATGCCGCGGTCCGCGTTGGCGATGCGCTCGACGCCGAAACCTTCGACGGTGAGGCTCGCCGTCACGGTGCCATAGGCGACCGCGCGCTTCATGTTCCACAGCGTGACCGTGTCGCTCGTCGCCAGGTAGCCCATGAAGCCACCGGCAAAGCTGTCGCCAGCGCCCGTCGGATCGACGACCTTCTCGGTCGGATACGCCGGCAGCGCGTAGTGGAAGTAGTTGGAGAACACAAAGCAGCCGTGTTCGCCCTTCTTCACGATCACGAGCTTCGGACCGAGCGCGAGGCACGCGCGACCCGCCTGGATGAGGTTGGTCTTGCCCGTGAGCTGCTTCACTTCGCTGTCATTGACGATGAGGCCATCGATGCGGCGCAGCAACTCGAGCAAGCCGTCGCGCTCGTGTTCGATCCAGAGGTCCATCGTGTCCGCGACGCAGAAACGCGGCTGGTCCATCTGCTCGAGCACCGA
>JADZDL010000298.1 GCA_020851075.1 Planctomycetota bacterium
CTGCAGGAGCGCGCGCAGGCGGCGATGCAGGTGCGTTCGTAGTCGCCGTTCAGCACTCGCGCAGCATGTGCGCGAACACATCGCTCATGCTGAGCACACCGACGACGTTGGTGTCGTCGAGCACGGGCAGGCGCCGAACGCCGCTCATGCGCATGAGGTTGAGGCAGTCGAGCAGGTTGGTCTTGCGCGGCACGCAGATCGCCGGGCGCGTCATCACGTCGCGCACCTGCAGTTGGTCGAGCACCGCGACATCCTGTGTGCAGAGCAGGTTGACGATGTCCTTGCTGGTGAGGATGCCGGGCAGATCCGAAGGGTCCTCGCCGGCGACAAGCAGCGCGCGAATGCCGTTCTCGGCCATACGCTGGCCGGCGACGCGCAGATTCTCGCTCTGCGTCGCCCATTGGATGGTCTTCTTCATGATGTCGCCGGCTCGCAGCTGGCGCAGGTTGCAGTGGCTCATGGCGGGTCCCCCTGGACGATGGTGTTCTGGTCGAGATCGAAGTGATAGGTCGCTGCGTGCACGGGGGCTGCGATAGGCAACCTGGCCGTGCCGAATTGCAGGATGACGCCCGGGTGGGCGATGTCGCGGATGCGGATGAAGGCGGTGCGCAGCAGCTCGCGTTGGCGAGTGAGCAGGCGAAGGCGTTCTTGCTGCAGGCGATCGCCGACCTTCGTCGCGGCGCGCAGGCCCTTGGCTCCGCCGCGCTGGCCATCGCTGCGCATGCCGCGAACCGCGGCGCGGTCGAGTCGCGCGGATTCGGCGGCGAGCGGTGCAAGTTCGGCGTGTTCCTCGAGCAGGTCGCCCGCCGACAGCAGGGTCACGGCGCCCGTCGCGGTGCCCGCGGTGCCAACTTCGATGCTGGCGAGGCAACGCAGTTGGCCGCCAAACACCGTTCCGCGCCCCTTCAGGGCCTGGATCGACTCGGCCAGCATACGGCAATGGGTGGCCTGGTCGCCGATCGTGATCTTGTGGCCAGCCCGCAACTGCGCGGAAGTGGCGTGGCGGCAGACGATGTCATCCTGGGCGGTGATCTGCCCTTGGTCGCCGAGGATGCCCTGTTCGATCTGCACCGACGCCCCAGCTTCGACGATGGCGTTGAAGACCGCCCCGGTGATGTGCACGTTGCCGTCTGCCGTCGCTTTGCCGCCCTCGCGGACGTCGCCTTGCACCTGCAGTGAACCGTGGGTGTGCAGGTTGCCGGAGGCGAGGTCGAGATCGCCCTTGTGAACGTGCAGTGACACGACATCAAACAGGCGGTCCGTGTGCAGGATCACACCACCGCGCCGCGCGACCACGCGTTCGCCGTCGAGACGAACACCCGGGCCAAAGCGCAGCGACAGTGGCCGCCCCGGTTTGCACGGCAGCACCTGGCCGGTCACCGAGCGGCCGGGCTGGCCGGCGGTGGGTGGGGTCAGGCGTGCGATGGCCTCTTCGGCGATCGCGGGGTGCAGCAGATCCCGTTCGTGGTAGTCGATGTGGCCGTCGGGGTGCTCGCGGCCCGGCTGCGTGGGCACCAGGAAGGCCCCGGTGAGGCTGGCGTCGGCACCGGGTTCTGCGGGCACGCCGTGCGCGATCGTGGCCTTGCCGCTCCACTTGTCATTCGCGAGCAAGCTGACGCAATCCGCGATTGCCTGGTCGTCGAGGCCCTGCGTGATCTTCGCCTCGGTGATCACGGCGCGCACCTCGGCCACCGTCATGGGTGGGCCGGGACTGGCGTGCAGCTCCGCGATCAGGCCGTCGCTGCGAATGGTTGCACGGAGGCGGGCCACCCCACCACATCGGCATTCCGGGGCCGGGAGCTTGTTGTGGCGGCAGAACCGGGCGTTGTGGGGAGTTCAGCGGATCGCCGAGCGGCCTTTGGATTCGACCTTCTGCACGGGCAGCTGCACTTCGAAGTAGCGCCGATCGCGCGACACCATGGGGCTGTTGTAGCCCATCGTGCGCAGGGGGCCGGCGGCCATCCAGATGCCGCGGTGGGCCTCGACGAAAGCCTCCAGCCGGGCCCGCATGGCCTCGACGCGGGCGGGCCGGTCGTCGCCGATCGCGCCGATGCTGAGCACGGTCTGGGCTTCGATGGCTACGACTTCGACGCCGTCCGCCACGTGCTGCGGGGCGATCGTCATGTCGCCATAGAGGAAGGCCATCTGCATCGGCTTCTCGGCGCCGGCGGAGTCCTTGCGGCCCCAGTCCATCTGCACGGGCGTCGTCATCGCGATGCCATTGCTCTCGATGTGGCGGAACAGCGGCCAGAACGCCCGGTTGCTGCCACCTTGCATGTCGGTGCGGACCATGCGGTAGGCGGGGTATTGGCGCAGTTCGATTTCATCGACGGCCTGGAAGCCCGGGAAGCCCTTGGGCAGTTCGGCCTGTTGCGTGGGTTGGAACGTGAGGGTCTCAGCGAGTTCGCCGAGATCGACGCGAAGGGTCCGCAACGCGGCGTCGGCGCGCGGGGCCAGGTTGGCGCGCGACAGTGCGGCGTCGAGGTTGCTGCGCGCGGCCGACCCTTCCCCAAGCTGCGTTCCGGCGATGGCCGCCATGGCGATGCTGGTCGGCAGATCGGCCTTCTGCGCGAGCAATGCCGTGATCGCCTCGGCCGCAGCGCGCCGTCCGGCGAGGTCCGCTGGCTCCAGCGGTCGAGCCTGGGCAAACAGGGGGGCGGTGAGGAGCAGGGTGCCGAGCAGGAACGTGCGCATGGCGGAGCGTTCGCCGCGCGCCACGTTCTGGATGCGCGGACTACAACACCATGACCGCTGCCGGGCCGGTCAGGTAGGGCGTCGCATTCTGCCGCGCGATGAGCGCCTGGAAGGCCCATTCGGAGCCGACGAGGCTTGGGCTAGCCGGGATCGCAATCGTGACCTCCGCACGCGCGGCGCCGGGGCCGGGCAACACGAACTGCGTGACCATGCTGGTGGGGTCGAGCAGGAGCGTGCCGAAACCGGGCACGGCTTGTGGAGCCGCCGCGAACAGGCCGCCGGCGAGCACGGCGAAGTCGCCGGTGCTGATTGGGAGATAGAGGTGCAGCTGCGCGCCGGCCGGGAAGACGCGGCGGAACTCCGGGAACTGCGCAAAGCTCGTGAGCTCCGCGAGCGCCGTATGGCAGAGGATGTAGTTGGCCGTCACGATGCGCGTGCTCTCCGAGTTGGCGCGGCCGATCTGGTAGGGTTCGGGCATCACGGTGCTCTCCCAGGTGCCTTCCTGGGCCCCAAAGCCGGCCACGGTGTTGCCATCGATGACGAACATCTCGGTGCGCCAGATCTGCACGATGAGCGGCGTGTTCGAGGTGCGCGGCAGGCTCTGCCAACGATCGGTTCTGGCATCGAAGGCAAACAGACTGCTGGCGTTCCAGGCGCCGGCGACTGCGCTGCCGCTGTTGCCGATCGGGGTGGCTCCCGACGCGACCAAGGGCACGAAGTTGCCCGTGCGGGCAGAGAACGCGCGCAGTCCACTGCTGGTCGTGAGCAGCGCGGAGGTGGTGGTGAGCAGAGGCGAGATCGGCTGCACGTCCGCGGGCGGCGTGTACCACGCGCCCGTGATGGCGCTGTAGCAGCTTGGCAGGCCGGTGCTGGCAGTGAGGGCGTAGGCGACGGTTCCGGCGGCCTCTTCACTCAACGAAGCGGCCGGTTCGCTAGCGAAGGTGTTCTGCAGCGCGCTGTAGCCGATCACCTGATTGCCGAGCGCCAACGTCGCAACACTCACGCTGGGCCGCACGCGCGCCGAGGCTGGCGCGATCGGGGCGCTGAAGGCGCCGCGAATCGCCGAGAACGCGACGAGGCCAAAGGTCGTGTCGGCGAAGGCAAAGCAGTCTTCGCTGTAGGGAATGGCCGTCGCGCCGATGGGGGCGTATTCGAAACGACCGCGGGTGCCGCTGTAGGCGAGCATCTGCGTGCTGTCGTAGAACATGGCCCAGTCATCGTTGCGCACGAAGGTCGCCCCGGCGATAGCGGGCGCAGCCACCCAGTTGGCAAACATCGCCGAGAAGCCGTGGATCTCGGTTGGCCCGACGGACAGCCCCGCGGTCCCGTCACAGCTCAAGAACGACGGCGGTGAGGCGATCGTGATGTCGTGCCATTGGCCGCTGAAGGCATCCATGCCCGACAGCACGTTGCCTTCGGTGAACAGCGCGACGTGGCGTTGGGTCTTCCAGCCAAACGAGCTCGTCACTGGCCGCGAGACCCAGTTTCCCACGAAACCGCTGAACGCGTGCAGCTGGCTGCCGTCCTGGACCAACAGGATCGAGTCGTTGTCCTGCCCTACGGCATTGAGCAGCTGCGCTTGCGGCGAAACGGCGAGCGGCATGAATTGCCCGCTGTGCGCAGCGAAGCCGTGCCAGGTAGCGCCGTCCTGAACGAGCAGGCAGTCGTTCGTGAGACGCAGCGTGACGGAACTGCTCACTGGCAGGGTGCTCCACGACCGGCGGAATGCAGAGTATGCGTGCAGCTGGCCCCCGTCGGTGTAGGCGATGAGCTTGCCGATGCTGGTGACCGCTGCTGTGTTTACTCCGGATGGCACCGAGAGTGTGGACCACGCCGATGGGGCCTGGGCGAGCAGGCTGGCCGAGGCGACCAGCGAGGCGAGAAGACGTCGGATGGGCTGCATTGCTGCGAGGCAGGATAGCAAGGGGAAGGGAGGCGGTGGCCGATGTGACAATCTATGTACGGCGGGAGCGGTTCCCGGCGCCGTGGTTGCCCGGCGGCTCGACCAGCCCGCGGGCATGCGCCCATGCCATGGGCCGGTGGTCCGAGATTCATCCTGCCATCCCGGAAAGCCGATGAGAAGGCCGAGATGACCACAGCGACCTCGGACCTTTCTCGGGTGTTTGCGCGGCAGATTGCCGACAAGAAACTCGAATTGCCGACGATGCCGGGCACCGCATCCGAAGTGATGACGTTGTGCCAGCAGGAAACGACCGATGCGGCGAAGCTGTCGGCGGTCATCCACAAGGACCAGACGATCGCCTCGAACGTGCTCCGGGTCGCCAACTCAGCGGCGTACGCGGGGCAGGTGGCCTGCGCGTCGCTCCAGCAGGCCGTGAGTCGCCTCGGCATGCAGTTGATCACCGAGATTGCCATGGCGGTGTCGGTGCGCGGTCGCATGTTCGGCAACCCGAAGTGTGCCGAGCTGCTGGCGGCGCTGTGGAAACACTCGGTGCTGACGGGTTTCTACACGAAGGAGATCGCGCGCCTGCGCCGTCGCAACGTCGAGATCGCGTTCCTGTGCGGACTGCTGCACGACCTCGGCAAGGCGGTTCTGCTGAACAACGTCGACCGCGTGGTCGGCAAGGGTGACCTCGAGATCCCGATCGCCTACCTGTTGCACGCCGTCGACGAGCAGCACGTTCAGGCGGGTGCGCTGCTCGCGGGCGAATGGAAGTTGCCGGAGCAGATTGCCGAAGCCGTCTTGTGCCATCACGACTATGTGCAGGCCAAACGTTTCCAGGACATGGCGATGACGGTCTGCCTCGCCGACCTGCTCAGTCATCACATTGCCCCGGGGCCATTCTGTGAGCCGCCGACCGAGGACGCTTTGAAGGAACATCCCGTGCTCGCCGGACTCAACATCTACCCGGATCAACTCGACGAACTGCTGCAGAAGCGGGATCGCGCGCTGCTGGTCACGGAGGGCATGCGATGAGCGCGGCTACCGAAACCTGGGACGTCATCGTGATCGGCAGTGGGCCGGCCGGCCAGAAAGCCGCGGTGCAGGCCGCGAAGTCGGGCAAACGCGTCTGCGTGATCGAACGCGAACGCGGTGTCGGCGGGGCCTGTGTGCACCGCGGCACGATCCCGAGCAAGACGTTGCGCGAGACGGCGATGCACATCACGGCGTTCCGCCAACGCATCGGCCGCCACGTCAAGGTCGAGATGCCACCCGACCTCCAACTCGCGAGCCTCATGGATCGCATGGAGAGCGTGATCACCGCGCACGTGGGGTATCAGAGTGCGCAGATGCAGCGCAATCACATCGAACAGGTGCACGGCCGCGCGCGCTTTCTCGATGCCAACACCGTCGCCGTGGAGTCGATCTTCGGCCAGCGCCGGCTGCTGCGTGGTGATGTCATCGTGATTGCGACTGGTTCGCGTCCGCGCACGCCACGCGAAGTGCCCGTCGACCACGAGCACATCCTCGATAGCGATTCGATCCTGAGCATGGCCTACCTGCCGACCTCACTCACGGTCCTAGGCAGCGGCGTCATTGCTTCGGAGTATGCGACGATCTTCGCGGCGCTCGGCGTCGAGGTGACCATGATCGATCGAGCGGATCGGCCGCTGGCGTTCCTGGATCGTGAGATCGTCGATCGGTTTGTCGAAGCGTTTGAAGCGCATCCTGGTTGTGTCTTCGTCGGCAATGCGAAGATCGAGAGTGTCGCGTGGGATGGCATCGACACGGTCGTGACGACGTTGTCCAACGGTTGGCAGGCGCGCGCCGACAAGGTGCTTTGCACCCTTGGCCGCATCGCCAACATCGAGGGGCTCAGCATTGAGGCGGCCGGATTGGCCACCAACGAACGGGGTCACATCCCGGTCGATGCGGACTGCCGGACCGCCGTGCCGCACATCTTTGCCTGCGGGGACGTGATTGGGCCGCCGTCGTTGGCTTCGGCTTCGATGGAGCAGGGGCGTCGCGCAATGCGAGCGGCTTTGAAGCTGCCGTTGGGGGCCGGCAGTGAGCTGATCCCGACCGGCATCTATACGATCCCCGAGATCGGCAGTGTTGGTCTCAGTGAAGCGGAAGCGACCGCAAAGTTCGGCTCGTGTTGTGTCGGGCGTTCCAACTTCGCCGAACTCGCGCGCGGCCAGATTGCCGCGTGTACGGACGGCATGCTGAAGTTGATCGCGGCGCCAGGCACACTGAAGATCGTCGGCGCCCAGATCATCGGTGAAGGCGCGACCGAGCTGATCCATCTGGCCCAGATGGCGGCGATGACGGACTTCGACGCCGGCATGTTCGTCGAGAAGATCTTCAACTTCCCGACGCTCGCGGAGGCTTATCGGGTCGCCGCGCTCGACATCCTGGGCAAGGTTGCCGCCAGCACCACCGTGGGGGCCGCCGTACCGCAGCCGCAAGGCTGAGCGCGCGGCACGCTTCAATCCGGGCGGCGGCAGAGTTCGCTGAACCACAGCAAGCCCGCGTCGCTGC
Organism: Planctomycetota bacterium; assembly: GCA_020851075.1. GTDB lineage: Bacteria > Planctomycetota > UBA1135 > UBA1135 > UBA2386 > JADZDL01. The sequence goes on from JADZDL010000298.1 coordinate 7,139, forward strand.
GGCGCAGGAGCTTGCGGTCGGCGTTCTCCGGTGAGGCATCGCGCAGCGCCGGCGTTGGTTCGCCGCCGAAAGTAACGGCTGGCAGGCCGGTGCGCGCCACGAGGTCGCCCATGCCGAGCAGGTGCGCTTGCCCCACGATCGCGACAATGAGCCGGTCGGGATGATCGGCCGCGAGCTTCTGCACGGTGCTCGCGATCACCGCGTCGCGGTCGGCGAGGCGTCCGCGCGGGGTGGGTTCGAGCGCGAACACGGGCACCTGGTTGCTGGCCGCGAACGCCAGCAGGCTGCGATAGAACCACAC
>JADZDL010000299.1 GCA_020851075.1 Planctomycetota bacterium
ACCGAGAACGGCATCACGATCGACGCCGAGCTCAACTCGTACCTCATCGAGTCGATCTTCTTCCCGAAGAGCGCCCTGCACGACGGTGGTGTCGTCGTGCGCGACGACCGCATCGTCGCCGCTTCCTGCCTGTTCCCGCTCAGCCAGAATCCCGACGTCGACAAGCGGCTGGGCACGCGACACCGCGCCGCCCTCGGCCTCAGCGAAGAGACCGATGCGCTCGTGATCGTCGTCAGCGAGGAGACCGGCAAGATCTCGACGGCGGTCGGTGGCAAACTCAACTTCGACCTCTCGCTCGAGCAGCTGGAACAGCAGCTCGAAGAACTGCTCGGACTCAAGCAGGCGGCATGAAGACCACCGAGAAGCGTCGCGGCAGGAGCTTCATCCTCTCGCTGGTTTCCGACCCCTACCGCAAACTCGCGGCCGTGGCGTTGGCCGTCGGACTCTGGTTCTACCTCAACAGCCAGATCACACGCGATGTCCCGCGCGTGCTGCAGCTGGAGATGGTCGGCGCCCAACGCGTCGCGGGCATGATCTTCAACTCACGACTCGCCGTGGCGCTGCCAACGGACCAGGTCGTCGGCCGGCGGTTCTTCAACGGCGAAAACGAGATCCAGAACGTCACCATCCGCTTCAGCGGCCCGCGCATCAGCGTCGACTCCCTGCAGGAGGAAGCGCTCGATCTGCAGGTCACCAAGTTCCTGGCCCCCGACTACGACTGGAAGAATCGCACCCGGGTCGACTTCACCGTCAGCGACATCCAGAAGAACCTCGCGGTGCTGCAGGGCGTGGTGCTCGAAATGGACCCGAGCCGCGTGACCCTCGAAGTCGAGAAGATCGAAGAGCTCCCGCTGACCTTGAGCCGCGAACAGGTCGACCTCATCTTTGATGAACAGCTCAAAGACCGCCTGCGGCTCGACACCACGGTATTCTCGCAGGAACGCGCCTACCTGCTCGGCCCGGCCAGCAGCCTCGACGACGTGAGCAAGAAGGACCTGAAGCCCTTCCGGGCCCAGTTGCGCGGCAGCGGCAACAACCGCCAGCTCACCGCCATCCTCGAGCTGAACGTGCCCGCATCCCTCGGCCTGCGCCTGCGCGAGACGCCGTCGCTCACGATCCAGGTCCTGCCGAAGACCGAGATCTTCGAACTCGAACTGCCCCTGCGCATCGACGACCTCGCGTTGCCGGCGGCGATGCGCAACCAGTACAAAGCCGAGTTCGAAGTGTACCGGGTCCGCATCAAGGCCGGCGGTCAGCTGCAGTTGACGTTGGTCAAACAACGCGAAGACAGCGACAAGCGCGCCCTCGCCGATTGGGCGAGCAAGTACCTGCGCCTCGACGTCTTCATCCCGCCCATCGAAGCCGGGGACACCTACGGCGACGAAATCGTTCGCGAGGCGCGCCTGTTCCTGCGCGGCCCGCTGCAGCCGACCGTCGATCGCACCGAGTGCGACCTCGAAACCCCGCTGTCCGTCACCTTGCGCCGCACCCCCAAATGACCTCGATCGAACCGCCGAAGTTTGGCACGGATGGCCTGCGCGGACGCGCTGGCGTGCCCCCCATGGAACCCGAAACCCTGCGCCGCGTCGGCGCCGCGCTCGGTGTCCTGCTGCAGCGCGGCGGTGGCGAACAACGCCGCGTGCTCATCGGCAATGACGGCCGCGAATCCGCGCCCTGGATCCTCGAGGCCCTCGCTCAGGGGCTCAGCGCGGCCGAGGTGAGCATCTCGGATGTCGGACTCTGCACGACGCCGGCACTGGCCTACCTCGTGCGCACGGGGCCGTTCGACGCCGGCATCATGATCAGCGCGTCGCACAATCCCGCGCCCGACAACGGCATCAAGATCTTCGCCGAAGACGGCACCAAGCTGCGCGACGAAGATGAGGCCGAGATCGCCGCCCTCGCGGTCGAACTGCGCCCCGCCGAACTCCGCACGCCGCGCACGAAGGACCGCAGCGACCTGCTCATCCAGTACGAAGAGCACCTGGCACAGCAGTTCCCCGACCTGGACCTCACCGGGCGCAAGGTCTGCATCGACGCCGCGAACGGCGGCGGTTCGGAACTGGCGCCGAGCATCCTGCGCGCGTTCGGGGCCGAAGTGGTCGAGATCGCGTGCGAACCCGACGGCTGGAACATCAATGCCGACGTCGGCGCCCTGCATCCGGAGGCGCTCGCCCAAGCGGTGCGGGAGCACGGTGCCTGCCTCGGCATCTGCCTCGACGGCGACGGCGACCGCGGCATCTTCGTCGACGAGCAGGGCACCGTTCGCGATGGCGACGACGTGATGAGCCTGTTTGGCCTCGACTGGCAACAGAAGGGCCAACTGCCGGGCAATGCAATCGTCGCGACCGTGATGAGCAACCTCGGCCTGCACAAGACCCTGGCAGCCGCCGGGGTCAAGGTGCACGTGACGCCGGTGGGAGATCGCAACGTGGTCCTCGCCATGCGCGAGCACGGTTGCGCGGTCGGCGGCGAACAGTCCGGCCACATCCTGTTCGCGGACCACGACCTCACCGGCGACGGCCTGTACACGGGCCTGCGCCTGCTGGCCCTCGAGTCCGCGCGCAAACACGGCATGTCGAACGCGTTCGCCGCGTTCCACCGCTTTCCCCAGCTGCTCGTGAACGTGCCCGTAGCGCGTAAACCCGACCTCGCCAGCGTGCCCGCCATCGCCCAGAAGGCCGCCGAAATCGAGCGCCTGCTCGGCGACAACGGCCGCCTGCTGCTGCGCTATTCGGGCACCGAACCGAAGTGCCGCGTCATGATCGAAGCCGCCGATGCCGCGCTGACCAACCGGTTGTGCCACGAACTCGCCGCCGTCGTCACCGCGGAGCTCGGTTCGTGAGCGATGCGGCGGTGATGCCAGCCTTGGCGCTGAGCGGTAGCAACCTCGCCGGCAACACCCCTTTCTCCTGCGCCCTGCGCACTCCAGCAGGGCTGTTCGTCGCGTGTTCGGCCCCGGGCGTGCGCGGCGACCTCGCTGTGCTCGCGGCAGACCTCTGCAGCGCCCACGGCGTCCAGCCCGCACAACTGCGCGAACTGCGGCTCGACCTCGGCCCTGGCTCGTATACCGGCCTTCGCGTCGCGGTGACGTTCGTGCGCTTTCTCCAGCAATTTGGCGAAGTGCCCGTGCTCGCCTGCGACAGCCTGCTGCTGCTCGCTGCGGCGCACCTGCCTGCACCAGCACCCTACCGACTGCGGCCGGTGCTCGATGCGCGGCGGGAACGTTTCCACGTGGCAAGTGTCGTGCACGACGATGCCGGACTGCGCCACGAAGCTGAACCGGCGGCGATCCCCCTCGAAGCACTGCTTGCCAGCCTGCGCCCGGGCGACCACATCCTCACGTCCGCTGCCGTTGGCGCGCAGATCGAAACGGCGGCCAAGGCCGCTGGTGCGTGCATCGAAACGATCACCAAGGCGGACGCCGCAGACCTGTTTGCCCCCCACCTGCAGCTGGTACCGTGCAGTTCGGCTCAACTCGAGCCACGGTACCTCATGGGCAGCTACGCCGAGAGCTGACTGGGGCGATCGCCCTGCGAACGAGCAGCCGAGCGCTAGCAGTCACCAAACGACGCGACCCGCACCTCGCCCAACCGAACGAAGTACGGGTCGCGTGCGTTCGCTGCCTCCCAAGGCGCCCCGGCTCTAGCAAGTCGCGCCAAAAGCCCCGGAAGGGCTCCTAGCGGCAATTCGCCCGAAACTGGCGTACCCGCGGCAACGAAGGAACGTGCGGACTACAGATCCTGCGGGCGCAGGGTCTTGCGGCCGTTCGCTTCGGCGCGCTTCTCGGCGCCGGCGATCATGCCGCGAACGGCGCTATCGAGCGCACCGTAGAAGTCCGACGACACGTTGCTCTTCTTGACCGCAGCCTTCGTGCGCGACTTCGAGATGATGAGATCGCCACTGACCTTGGCGTTCTTCTTTGCGTTCTTCTTGGCAGCCATCGGGAGTCTCTATTCGAGTGGATTTGGATCACCAGACTGCAGCGAAGTGCCGCGAATCCTGCGATCACGCCCGGAGTTTGGCACTTCGCTTCTGACTGTCAATGGAAAACCGCGCCAAAACTGCCCCGCGGAGCCCGTTCTCGACGTTTCCCGGCCACGAAGCAGCCACCAACGCGCCTCTGGCCACGCGCGACCATCCGTCGCAAGTGCCGAGAACGAAGCCGAATCGGCGATTTGATGCCGTTCTGGATGACCGCCAGATGCACGCCGCAGTGGCGCCATCACCACAGTTGCTGGACCACGCGCATTCGCGGCAACTCCTCGCTAGAGTGCGCCATTCTTCCCCCCACAACGAATGAGCTGGCGCCGCATCCTGCTGTTCTCGATCGTGATCCTCATCGCCCTCGGCACGGCGACCTGGCTCATCGTGCAGCGATCGGACGCCGCGACGTCGTTCGTCCGGCGCCAACTCGCCGAGTTCGTCGTGGCGCCGGCCTCGGTGACCAGCACGGCGATCGACCTCGGCCGCGGCCGCTTGAGCCTGCATGGCCTGCAGCTGCTGGATCCAACCCGCCCCGGCACGGCCCTGCTCCAGGTCGACGATGCCCACGTCGAGATCGAAGCCAACCCGCTAGGCGAACTCTGGTCCCTGCACGGCCTTTCGCTCGATGGCGTCACGCTGGACCTTGGCCCCGTGCTGCCCCGCCTGGACCAGTTGCTGCGGCCGTTGGCCAAACCGACCGATCCGTCCGCGACCCTGCGCATCCCCCCGATCCAACTCCGCCGCGGCCACATCCGCTACACGGCCGTCGCAGGCGCCCCAGCCTTCGAACTCACCGAACTCGAACTCGACGCCGCCAAGGTCCGCGGGCAGGAGCACAAACTCGCGATCTCGGGCAAAGCCCGCCTCGTCGACCTCGACGCCCCGCTGCAGTTGCAGGGCGAAGTTGATCTCGCGACCGGGGCAATGCACCTGGTGGCCTCCCTGCGCGACTCCCGCTTTGACCGGAGCACGCTTGAACGGCTCGCCCGGCAGCTGTCGATCGACCTGCACGGGGTGGATGCCGAGGCGCAGATCGCCGAACTGGCGCTGCACTTCCGCCTCGGGGGCACGCCGCAGGAAACCACGCGACGCATCGAAGTGACCGGCCGCCTGACCGGCCTGCGCGCGCAAGCGCCGGGCTTGCCGAGCCAGATCCGCAAGGCTGAGGTGCGCTTGTATGCGAGCGATCGCCAGAACGGCGAGATCACGCTGCATCTCTCGCAGCGCGATGAGAGCGGCGAACTGGACCTCACGACCGAAGTCGCCAACCTCACCGAGTCACCGACCTATGCCGTGCGGGCCAATGGCCGCAACCTCATCGTCGACGCGGAAGCCGTGGCCGCCCTGCGCCTGTTCCCGCTCGGCCGCGACCTGATGGCGGCCCTGGGCCCGAAGAGTGGCCGCGCCGATATCGACATCTACCTGCGCGACGCACAGCTGCGCACGGGCATCGCCGAGTTCGACCTGACGTTGCACGACGGCGCCATGGCCTACCACGGTTTTGGCGAAGGCAACGAGCAGATCGGTTTCCCGCTGCCGCTCGTCGCGGCCACGGGCCGTGTGCGCCTGCGCGACGACGTCGTGGTGCTCGAGAACCTGCGGGCCGCCATCGACCCCGCCGTGGGCGGCGGCCAGGTTTCGTTGGATGGCCTGATCGAGACGAAGGCCCCTTCCGGCGAAGACACGACTCTCGATATCCGCGCCCACGACGTGCTGTTCAGTCCGGACCTGCGGGAGGCGCTCACGGGCCTGTTGCACGACGACGGCCGCCTCTACGACCGCCTCAACCCGGAAGGTCGCACCGACGTCGAAGTGCACGTTCGGCCACGCCGGCAACTCGATGGCGGTTGGTCGCTCAGCGTGAGCCCACAGCGCGCCGCCATGCTCTGGGGCGGCTTCCCCTACCGCCTGGAACAGCTCACCGGCACGGTCGTAGCGAGGCAACGCGGCGTGCAGTTCGACCTGCATGGTGAACATGGGGAAGGCTCGCTCTCGCTGCGCGGGCACATTCCGCTGTCGCTCACGAGCCCGGATGGCATCGACGGCTTCCAGGCCAACGTCGAAGTAAAGCACCTCGCCATCGACGACACGCTGCGCAAGGCCCTCAGCGTATCGACGCCAGCCCTCGACGCGCCCTGGCAGCAAAGCCGGGCCACCGGGCACTTCGACGGCATCGTGAAGGTCTGGCGTCCAAGTCCCACGGATCCACTGAGCCACGACCTGCAGCTCGAACTCGACGGTGTGTCGATCGAACTGCCGTGCAACGGCTGGCGGGCCGAGAACCTGACCGGCCGTTTGCTCGCCCAGGGCAGCGGCGATCAAGCCCGCATCGACTTTGATGCGCTTCGCGGCGTGCTGCTGCACGACGGTGGCAAACCGGCCCAACTCGCCATGCTCGGCTCGTTTGGCAACAGCCCGGCCCTGCACGACGACCTCGCGATCGTCGTGCGCGGCCTCGAACTCGACGCGCACCTCGGCAAGAGCCTCGTCGAACTCGGCGCGCTGGCCCCCGGGACCTGGGAGACGCTGTTGCCCTCGGGCACGGTCGATCTCGTCTGCCGCCACACCCAGGCCGAAGCCGAGCCACGCCTGCAACTGCTCGTGCAGCTCACCGAGGTCGGTTCCGACGCGAAGATGCTGCCAAAGCCGGCCCGGCACATGACGGGCGAACTGCAGATCGCCGACGGCAAGCTCACGTTCCAGGACGTACGCGCGAGGATCGGTGAAACCGAAGTGAAGTTCCTGGACGGCTCGGTGAGCAACGAAGCAACCGCGAACGGCCGCATCGAGGTCAAGTTCGCGCTACAGGCGACGGCGTTCCCGATCGACGACGGGTTTGCCAACCTGTTCTCGGGCCCACTGCACAAGGCCATCGCCGATCGCCATCTGCGCGGCCAGGCCGACATCGACTCGCTGTCGCTGCAGTTCCTCGTGCCAACCCCGACGAGCAATCAGGAGTTCTCGACGACACTCGGCGGCCGATTGCGCCTCTACAACCTCGCGATGCAGCTCGGCTCGGGCCCGGACGGCATCCGGATCGACCAGCTGAACGGCGTGGTCGCACTCGCACCAAGCACCGTGACGGACAGCGGTGGGAGCCTGCAGGGCAACCTGAGCCAGGCTTCGCTGCGCGTGTTTGGCCAGCCCCTCGAGGCGATCGACGCGACGTTCCGGGCCGATGCCGAACACCTCACCGCGTCGCAGTTCGTCAGCCAACTGCACGGCGGCCTCTTGCGCGCGGGAACCGGCCCGGAACCGGCCCTGCACTACAGCCTGCCGGGTGCCACCCTTCCCGAGGGGCGCCTCGCTGCGAACCTCGCGTTCGAGAAGGTGGACGTGTTCGCCTTCTTGAAGGAGTGCGGATGGGCCAATCCCCCATACTCGGGCCTCGCGAGCGGCAACGTCACGGTGGACCACCTGGACGGCAACAACATCGTCGATGCCCAGGGCACCGGCAACCTCACGGTCGATCGTGGGGACCTCGGCGTCGTGCCACTCTTCACGGCGATCTACTCGCAGCTGCCGGCCCCCGAACGACCACGATTTGATCGCCTCGGTGCACGTTTCCGGCTGCTGGATCGGCGCTTCCACATCGACGAGCTGGCCCTGCGCTCCAATCTGCTAGCCGCCAATGGCAAGGGCTTCCTGGATCTGGACGGCTACCTCGACGTCGAGCTGAAGCTCGACAACCTGCTCGGCCCTTCGGCGGATCCCCTGTTGATGCCCTTTGTCGATTGGATGACGAAGAATATCGTGCGCTTCCACCTGTTTGGCCACCTGCGCGACCTGCACGCCGAGAAGCGCTGGGTGACCCAACGGTCGCCAAGCCGTCCACCCGTGGTGCCAATGCCGCCCATCCTGCCGCGGCCAAAGCCATTGGACTTCTGATCCAGGCCACTGCCGCCCCAACCCTTCGCTCCATCGTCCGATGACCTCCCTGCACGCAATCATCATGGCCGGCGGCTCGGGCACGCGCTTCTGGCCGGCCAGTCGCGCCGCGCGACCGAAGCAGTTCCTGCCCCTCGCGCACGGCGTGCCGCTGCTGCAGGCGACGATCGACCGACTCGCCGGACTCTGCAACCGCGAACAGGTCTGGATCGTCACGAACGCAACGCAGGCGGCGGCGCTGCCCAACCTGCTGCCGGACTTTCCGCGCGACCACATTCTCGTCGAGCCGGAGGCGCGCGACACCGCGCCCTGCATCGCCCTGGCCACGGCCACGATCGCGAGCAAGGATCCGCACGCAACCATGCTGGTGCTGCCGGCGGATCACGTGATCGAACCCGTCGATCGTTTCCAGGCCATGCTCCGGCGCGGCATCACGATCGCCCAAGATGACGAGACGCTCGTCACGTTCGGTGTGCCGCCCACCTATCCGGCGACGGGTTATGGCTACGTCGAGTGTGGCGACCCTCTCGACGCCGCCGAACCGCGGGCGTTCGCCGCGCGCAGGTTCCGCGAAAAGCCGGCCCTGCCGGTCGCGCAGCAATTTTTGGCCAGCGGCGGTTTCCTCTGGAACAGCGGCATCTTCGTGTGGACGGTGCCCGCGATTCGCGCCGCCATGGCCAACGGCAATGCCGCACTCGCCAAGGCGACCGATGCGATGCTGGCCGCCATCCACGCGGGCGATGCGGTAGCCACGACCGCGGCGTTCCAGACCGCCCCCAAGATCTCGATCGACTATGCGATCCTCGAGCACGCGAAGCGCATCGCGGTCGTCGAGGCAACCGTCCGCTGGGATGATGTCGGGACCTTCCCGGCGCTGGCCTCCGTCGGCGCGCGCGATGCCGATGGCAACCACGCGGTGCTCACCGACGGCGCCTCGCAACTCACGCTGCAGAGCCAGGGCAACCTCACCTATGCGGAGGGCAAGCGCACGATCGCGTTGTTTGGCGTGCAGGACCTCGTCGTGGTGGCCGTCGGCGATGCCGTGATGGTCTGCCCGAAGGACCGCGCCGACGACTTGAAGGCCCTCGTCGATCACGTGCGCGCCCAGGGGCGAACGGACCTGCTGTGACGGAGCCCGTGCGCCGCATCCTGGCCGTCGACTTTGGCGACGCGCGCACCGGCCTTGCGGCCACGGACTGGACCGGGACCATCACCGTACCCTTGCCGCGCATCGACTCGCGCGACCAGGCGTTCGTCATCAAGGCGATCACCGAGGTCGTACAAGAACGCGACACCGAGGTCGTCGTGCTCGGCATGCCGCTCTCGCAGGATGGCAACAAAGGGCCGCGCGCAATCGCCACCGCCGCGTTCCAACAGCGGCTGCAGCAGGCACTTCGCTGCCCCGTGCACGCAATGGACGAGAGCCATTCGACCGACGAAGCCCACGAGATGCTGAAGGCTGGCGGTATGAAGGCCGCCAAGCGCAAGCAATGGAGTGACAGTGTGGCCGCCCTGGTGATCCTGCAGCGATATCGCGAACAACTGCGCAGAAAGGCGTGAAGCCGCGGGGCGCCTCGGGCCGATCAGGTCCCGGGGGAAACCATGAAGCTCACGAACGTACTGCCACTGTTGTTCTCTGCCGCGATCGCGGCCCAAGGTGTGACCGATAACGAGATCGTGCTCGGTCAAGCCTGCGCGCTGAAGGGCCAGGCCCAGGGACTGGGCACTGGCATGCAGACCGGCCTGCAGGTCTGGTTTGAGAAGCAGAACGCCCAGGGCGGCGTACATGGGCGCAAGGTTCGCCTCGTCTCCGTCAATGACGGCTATGAGCCGGAGCGCAGTGTGCAGGCCGTGAAGATGCTCATCGAGCAGGAGAAGGTCTTTGCGATCATTGGTGCCGTCGGCACGCCGACCGCCAAGGTGACCGTGCCGGTCTGCACCGAAGCGAAGGTGCCGTTCTTCGGTGCGTTCACGGGCGCCGAGCTGCTGCGCGCCCCCTACAACCGCTACGTCGTGAACCTGCGCGCGAGCTACTTCCAGGAGACCGAGCGTCTCGCGCAGTACCTCGTCGACCAGAACGGCATGCGCAAGGTGGCGTGCTTCTACCAGGACGACGCCTACGGCCAGGCTGGCCTCGAAGGCATCAAGCGCGCGCTGCAGAACCGCAAGATGGAGCTCGTCGCCACCGGCAACTACAAGCGCAACACCCTGGCGATCGCCGAGGGCCTCGAGAGTGTCGCCAAGGGCAACCCGGACGCCGTCGTGCTCATCGGCGCCTATGCCCCGTGCGCGGAGTTCATGAAGCAGGCCAAGGCCAACACCGGCATGCAGAAGACGGTGATGTGCAACATCTCCTTCGTCGGCTCCAACAACCTGCTGCAGGCCGTGGGCGAAGCGGGCGAAGGCAGCATCATCAGCCAGGTCGTGCCGTTCCCGACGGACAGCACCGTGCCCGTGGTGAAGGAATACCTCGCCGACATGAAGAAGGCGGGCAAGGAAGCCGAGGTCGGCTTCATCTCGCTCGAGGGTTATCTCGCCGGCAAGTTGTTCACGACGATGGCCGAGAAGACCGGCAAGAACCTCACGCGCGAGGCGTTGCTGGACACGGTGGTGGCCCAGAAGTCGTTGGACCTCGGCGGCCTCACGCTTTCGTACGGCCCGCAGGACAACCAGGGCTGCGACTCGGTGTTCTTGACGACGATCAAGAAGGGCAAGCTCCAGGACGTGCCGACCACGCCACAAGCTGCCCCCGCCAAGTAATCTCGTAGACCGACCCGCCGCGAGCCTCTCATGTCGACCTGGAATATCCGGACGAAGATCGTCCTCGCCAGCGCACTCGCGTTGGTACTGAGCACCGGCGCCACCACGGTGAACAGTTCGCTGCAGATGAGTGCCGCGGCCAAGCAGGAGACCCTGGCCAGCCTCGATGCCGCGGCGCGCGGCCAATCGGTGCGCCTGCACAAGGCCTTCAACGGCGCGCTCCAGGTCGCCCAAACCCTCGCCGACACGCTGTCGGCGGTGAAGGACAAGCAGACGAGCCTCGACCTGCCGCGCGAAGCCGCGATCGGCATCCTGCGCATCGCGATGACGAGCCACCCGGAGTTCCGCGCGGTCGGCACGATCTGGGAACCGCAGGCCTACGACGGCATGGACAGCGGCTACAAGAAGTCGCCCGGACACGATGATTCGGGGCGCTTCGTGCCACTGTGGACGCGCAAAGCCGGCAGTGACGAAGTGCAGCTCCTCGCCAACGGTGGTTACGACGACGCGGTCGCCGACAACTACTACGCGCGCAGCAAAGCCAACCGGGGGCAGCAAGTCGACCAACTGCCGCCGGCCGAAGGTCAGACCTCGCCGAGCGCGCGGCTGTTGGCACCGGTTGTGCACGACAACACGTTCTACGGCGTCGTGCGCGTCGACTTCGACCTCGGCGGCGCCAACGAACTGCTCAAGGAAGGCGAAGGTTGCCGTTTCTACCTCGACCAGCGCGGCATGGTGCTGACCACCGCCGCCGAGAACGAGGGGTTTGCGGCACTTGGCACGGATACGCGGTTGCCCGACCTGCTCGCCAAGGGCGAACCGTTCGAGCTTCACGTCGCGGACCAGGTCGCGCGCGTGCGGCCGATCCAGGTGTGCCAAGGCAGCGCGCCCTTCTGGTCGGGCATCATGGTGCCGACGGCCAATTTCACGGCCCAGGCGCAGTCCGTGTTGTGGCAGAACATCGGTCTGGGCCTGCTCGCCAGCACGATCGCACTCGGTTTGCTGTGGTTCTTCGCGGGCCGCATCAGCCGCCCGATCGCCGAGTCCGCCGACCGCCTTCGGGAAATCGCCAGCGGCGGTGGCGACCTTACTACCGAACTCGCCGTGCTCTCCCACGATGAAGGTGGCAAGGTCGCCCAGGGGTTCAATGCGTTCCTCGGCGTCGTGCGCGGTCTGCTGCGCGACGTAGCCTCGACGGCGCAATCGATCCAAGGTGGCACGCAAGGCATGTCGGCAGCCAGCAGCAACGTCTCCGACCTGGCGCAGGAAGCCGCCGGATCGTTGCGCATGGCAACCGAACAGATCGGCATGTTCGCCGGCCAGACCAAGGTGACCTCGGAACACGCGGGGGCCGCCCGCACGCTCGCCGACGCCTCCGTCGGCCTCGTCGACACCGGGTTGACGGAATTGCAGAAGCTGCAGCAGGCGATGCAGGCGATCCAGGACGACAGCCAGCAGATCACGAAGATCGTCAAGGTCATCGACGACATCGCGTTCCAGACCAACCTGCTGGCCCTCAATGCCGCCGTCGAAGCCGCGCGGGCCGGGGAAGCAGGCAAGGGTTTTGCCGTGGTCGCCGAGGAGGTCCGCAACCTCGCCCAGCGCAGCGCCGAATCCGCGCGCTCGACGTCCTCGATCGTCTCCTCCGCGAGCCAGCGCGCCGAGAACGGCGCCAAGCTCACGGTCGGCGTGAATGACGTATTGCAACGCATCGCCGCGGCGACCCGCGAGGTGCAAGGGCTCATGGAGCGCATCGACGGCGCCACCAACGAACAAGCCACCTCCATCGATCAGGTCCGGGCGACCGTGATCCGGCTCGATGAGATCTCGCAGAGCAACGCCGCCAGCGCCGAGGAGATGTCCTCGGCCGCGCGCCAGAACGCCGACGACGTGACCGGGCTCACGCGCATGATCGGCAAGTTCCGCCTCGGCGACCACACACCGACGGGCGCTGGTGCGACCGCCGGTGCGATGGAATGAGCCTGGTCTCCGTAAGCCGGGTTCTGGTGCCGCCCGAAGGGCGGTGACGGCCATTTCTCTAGGACCGTCCTTGCGGACGGTCGCCAACGACCTACCCGAGGATCTCGGCGCGGGCAGCGCGATCCTCCTATTCGGTCTTCCTCCAGGTGGGGTTTGCCGTGCCGGTCTGGTCACCCAGGCCGCGGTGAGCTCTTACCTCACCGTTTCACCCTTACCGTCGCCAGCAAGCTGGCCGTCCGGCGGTTTGTTCTCTGTGGCACTTTCCCTATCCTTGCGGACGGTGGGCGTTACCCACCACCTTGCCCTAGGGAGCCCGGACTTTCCTCCCGCAGCCGAAGCTGCCGGCGGCCGTCCGGAGACCAGGCGGCGCAGACAGTAGGCCCAATGTCCCAAGAATGGGCTTGGCAACCCGCCTTTTTTTGCCCGGGAGGCCCTGCCCCAGAAGGCCGGCTCCGGAAACGGCAATCAGAACGGCGCATTCCGGGAGAATGAATAGCCAGTGCTTGCCAGGGGCGGACGGCGTTGTATCCTCGGACATCTCTCGCCGGCGGCTTCGGCCGCCACGTACCGACACCCTAGCTCCGCACCTCCGAGGTCGCTCGTGCGACTCCTCCCATGCCTCGCCGCCTGCTGGCTCGCCCTGTGCCCGT
>JADZDL010000300.1 GCA_020851075.1 Planctomycetota bacterium
CACGCATCGCGGCCGCACAACAACCGGATGGCTACCTCAATACCTCCTACACCGTCGAATCACGCGGCGCACGCTTCTCCAACCTGCGCGACGACCACGAACTCTACTGCGCCGGACACCTGTTTGAGGCGGCGGCGGCGCACTTCACCGCCACGGGCAAACGCAACCTGCTCGATATCGCCATCAAGTATGCGGACCTGCTCGTGCGCACGTTTGGCACGGGCCCCGGCCAACGAGCGGGTTACTGCGGCCATCCCGAAATCGAGATGGCCCTCGTGAAGCTCGCGAATGTGACCAACGACCAGAACTACCTGGATCTGGCCAGGCACTTCGTCACACAGCGCGGCAGCCATTTCTTTGCCACCGAGCACGGCGAAGACCCAAAGAAGTACGACGGCCGCTATTGGCTCGACCACTGCTCCCTGCTGCAGATGCAGGGCATCGCGGGGCACGCCGTGCGCGCCGCCTACCTGATGTCGGGTGCCACCGACATCGCGACGCTCACCAACGACCAACCACTGCTGGCCGCCGTTCGCCGCATCTGGCGCAACACCATCGAGAAGAATGTGTTCCTCACCGGCGGCATCGGTCCGTCGGGCAGCAATGAAGGATTCACGACCGACTACGACCTGCCGACCTACACGGCGTACCAGGAGTCGTGCGCATCGATCGCGCTCGTCATGTGGGCCCATCGGCTCAACCTCGTCACGCGCGATCCCGGCTTTGCCGATGCGGCCGAAACGGCGCTCTACAACGCGATCCCCGCGGGCGTGCAACTCGATGGCACCAGGTTCTTCTACGTGAACCCACTCGCGAGCCGCGGCACGCACCATCGCCGCGCCTGGTTTGGTTGCGCGTGCTGTCCACCCAACCTCGCCCGCACGTTTGCCGCGCTGGGCAGCTATGCCTACGCGACCGGCGAACACTCGCTCTACGTCAACCTCTATCTGCAAGGGGAGGTGCGAGCGACCGTCGATGGCGAGGACTTCTCGCTCGTGGTGCAGACCGAGTATCCATGGCAGGGTGAAGTTGCGTTGCGCGTCGTGCAGGCGCCGAGCAAGGCCACCGCGCTGAACCTGCGCGTGCCTGGCTGGTGCGACACGGCCACGATCCAGGTCGCCGACGAAGAGCCGCTGCGCAGTGCGCCCGGCTATGCCTCGCTGGTGCGCACGTGGCACCGCGGTGACGTCGTCAAGCTGTCGATGCCGATGCCCGTGCGGACCTTGCAAGCCGACCCGCGCGCCGAGGACCTGCGCGGGCGCGTCGCGTTTGCGCGCGGACCGATCGTCTACTGCCTCGAACAGGTCGATCAGGCGTGTCCGGTCGAAGAACTCATCGCCGGACCCGGCACGCTGCTGCAACCCCAACACCACCCCGAACTGCTCGGCGGCACGACCGTTCTCACGGGGACGATGCTGCGCGCCTCAGCCGCCCCCTGGACTGATCGCCGCCTCTACCGCCCCGTGGCCGCCCAGGCAGAGGTGGCGGTCCAACTCGTGCCCTACGCCGTGTGGGACAACCGCGCCGCCGGCCCAATGGCCGTCTGGGTGCCGAACTCACCGCCGCCGCCGCGCCTCGGTGGCCCCGAACTCACGGCGAAGGTCGAGGTCTCGTTCCGCAACTGGAACAGCGACCCCGAAGGCCTGCGCGACGGCGAAGAACCGAAGCGCAGCGGCAACAATCCGCCGCGCAACTGCCACTTCTGGGACCACGCGGGCGGCACCGAATGGGCCCAATACTCGTGGGACAAGCCCCAGAACCTCACAGGCTGCAGCATCTTCTGGTTTGACGACAGCGGGCACGGCGCCTGCCGCCTGCCCGCTTCGGCGCGTGTTCTGTATCGCGACGGCGACGACTGGAAGCCGGTCGAGCTGACCGGGGCCGACGGCGTGCCGATTGCGATCGACCGCTGGTGCGAGGTGAAGTTCGTGCCCATCCAGACGACGGCGCTCCGCCTGGAGATCACGCAGCAGCCCAAATGGTCGAGCGGCGTGCTCGAATGGCGGGTGCAGGCCAGCGACAACTGAGGCAGCGCCCTGGCGCCTGCTTGCGCCAGACGCCGGAAACCCTGCACGGACTGTTGGTAGCATGCGGCGGTGTCCGTAACCGGCGCCCGCATGATCACGACCCGCCTCCTGCCGCTGCTTGTCCTGTCCGTTCCCGCCCTTTGGACCGCCGCTGCGAACGCTCAGGAGGGCCGCCCGGACGTGCGGCCTGTGCCCGAGGAGCAGTTCCCATTTGCCCCCAACTTCGGTCCGGGTGGTCCGGGCGGCCCGGGTGGTCCAGGCGGCGGCCCGATGGGCCAGGAAACCAAGGTGCTGGCCCAGTTTGACGCGGACCACGACGGCCGCCTCGACACGGACGAACGCAAGGCCGCGCGCGCCTGGCTCGCCGAGAATCGCCCGCAGCGCGGCGGTCGCGGCCCAGGCGGCATGGGGCGCCCCGGCGGTGGCCCCCCCGGCGGTGGCCCCCCAGGCATGGAACGAGGTCGCACCATCGACCCGAACGCCAAGGGCATGGCCGTCAAACCCGAGGACATAGCGACCTACCCCGACCGCGGGTTGTTCGATCCGGACATCGTGCGCACGTTCTTCGTCGAGTTCCCGACCGACGGGTGGTTTGCCGAACTGGCGGACTTCTACCGCACGGATGTCGCGGTCCCGGCCACGGTGACGGTCGACGGCAAGTCCTACCCCAACGTCGGCGCGGGTTTCCGCGGCAACACTTCCTACCAGATGGTCCAGGGCAAGAAGAAGTCGTGGGACCTCGACTTCGCGTTCGCCGATGCAAAGCAGCACCTGCTCGGCGCGCACAACCTCGACCTCATCAACTGCAATGGCGATGCGTCGTTCCTGCGCGAAGTGATCCACGGCTGGATCGCCAACCAGTTCTTTCCGTCGCCGCGCGTGGCCCTCGTGCGCCTCGTCGTGAACGGCGAGGACTTTGGCATCTACGCACTCGTGCAGCAGTTCGACAAGACTTACGTGCAGGACCACTACGGCACGAAGCAGGGCGATCGCTGGAAGGTCCCGCCCGACTTCTCGGGTGCCGGCGGCCTGCGTTACCTCGGCGAGGATCCGGCGGCCTACAAGCGCAACTACCAGATCAAATCGAAGGACAACGAAACCGCGTGGCAGGCTCTCGTCGACCTGTGCGCGGTGCTGGAGAAGACTTCGCTCGAAGACCTCGAACGCATCCTGCCGCAGCATCTCGATGTCGAAGCCACGCTGTGGTTCCTCGCCATCGACAACGCGCTCGGGGATGATGACGGCTACTACTCGCGCGCCTCGGACTACCTGCTCTACCGCGATCCAAAGGGTCGCTTCCACCCGACCCCGCGCGACAACAACGAGATCCTGTTGGCGGAGGGTGGCGGTGGCGGTCGTCGCCCCGGTGGTCAGGGACCTGGTGGGCAGGGTCCCGGGGGTCAGGGTCCAGGTGGTCAGGGCGGCGGCATGCGTCGTGGCCCCGGCGGCCCCGGCGGCGGCGTAGCGACTTCACCCCTTCAGGGCGCTTCGCGCCAGGACCGCCCACTCCTCCACCGCCTGCTCGAAGTGCCCGCGTGGCGCGAACGATACCTCGCCAACCTGCGCCAGCTGGCGACCACGGTGATGAGCGACGACGTGCTCGGCAAGCGCATCGCCGCGTGGCAGACGATGATCGATCCGACCGTGAAGGGCGACGTGCACTCACTGTTCGGCTACGAGGCGTTCCAGAACAGCTTCGCGAAAAACGACGAAGGCAAACCCGCACCGCGCTCCCTGCTCGCGACGATCGCGCAACGCCGCAAGGTGATCCTCGACGATCAGGCTCTGCGCGGCGAATGGCCGGCGATCGCGGACTTCGAGAGCAAGGCGCAGATGAGCCCCAAAGGCGAGTTCACGCTCTACCTGCAATGCCGGGTCGCCGGCGCAAAGGCCCGCGAAGTGCGGCTGCACCACGACCGCGGCACGTTCGGCAGCTACGACACGACGCTGATGTTTGACGACGGGCAACATGGCGATGGCGAAGCCAACGACGGG
>JADZDL010000301.1 GCA_020851075.1 Planctomycetota bacterium
CACGTCGCAGTCAAACTGCTTCGCGGCGGCTTCGACGCCGTGTTTGCCGATGGTCCAGAACTCGGCGACGCAATTGGTGACGAAGGCCAACTTCGGCTTTGCCGCGGCGGCTACGCCACCTGCCGGAGTCGGAGTGGCTTCGGGCTTGCTGCCGCAAGCGGCCAGCAAGGAGAGGAGCACGAGGGGAAGAAGTCGCATGGGTAGAGCTCCGGATTACGTCACGGTCATGCCGCCATTGACGGCGATATCCTGGCCGGTCACAAACGCGGCGCCATCCCCTGCGAGGAACGTGATCACGCCGCCGACATCACCAGGCACGCCCCATCGCTGCATCGGGATCATCGCCTTGTAGCCGTCCTTCTGCGCCTTGGGATCATTTTCATGCCGTTCGACCGGGATCCAGCCCGGCGAGACGATGTTGACCGTGATCTGCCACGGCGCCAGTTCGGTCGCCATGCTGCGCGTCCAACCGGCCTGCGCACCCTTCGCGGCCACATAGGCGCTGAAGTTGGGCACCCCGCGGCGGAACACTTCGCTGCCGATATTGATGATGCGCCCCCAGCGCCGCGCCTTCATCTGCGGCAGGACCGCGCGCGTGAGCAGGTAGGGCGACTTCACGAAGAAGTCGAGCATCTGCTGGTAGAAGGCCCAATCGTACTGCTCGATCGGCTTCTGCGGCTGCGCGGGCGTCGCATTGGCGACCAGGATGTCGATGGGGCCGAGTTTTTTCGTCACCTCGGCGCACAGCTTCTGCACCTGCTTTTCGTTGGTCACGTCGGCGCGGAACAGGCCGCCCTCGTAACCCCGCTCCTGGAACTCGGCAAACGTCGCCTCGGCGGTCTCCTTGCCGTTTGCATAGTTGATCGCCACCTTGGCGCCGGCGGCCCCCAGGGCAAACGCCATGGCCTTGCCCAGCCCCTTGCTGCTGCCCGTGATCAACACGGTGCGGCCGACGAGGGTGAACGGGCGGGGCTCGCAATCGAGCGGCTTCGGGGAGGAACGGGACACGGTCCGGCCAGTCTTCTTCATGGGCGAGTGGATGAGGGCCCGCACACGCTACCGGGTTGCCGGTCGGCGATCGACCATCTACAAGGTTGTCGTTCGACGGTCTCCATGCCATGCCTATACCGTCCCGATCCCAGATCCTGCGCGCGGCCCTTTCCCTGCTCCCGCTCGGAGTGAGCCAACCCTGCCCGGCCCTGGCTCTTGCCCAAGAGTCGCCGAGCCAGCAGGCGGCTCGACCGCAGGAACCCAAGCCGCCGACGTCCCCCAAGGCCGCCAGCGACGCGAGCTTTCCGCTAGAACAACGCCGCGCCACCCACTGGGCCTGGCAACCGCTGCTCGCCACCGCCCCACCCCCGGACGTGCCACGCAGCCTCGTGCGCGACCCCCTCGACGCGTTCGTGGTGCACCGCCTGCACGAAGCCGGCCTCGAACCCTCCCCGCCGGCCGCCCCGCACACCCTGCTGCGCCGCCTCTGGTTTGACCTCGCCGGCGTGCCGCCGCCCGCCGAAGTGCTCGCCGATTTCCTGCGCGACCCGAGCGACGCCGCCTACGACCGACAGGTCGACAACCTGCTCGCCTCACCGCAGTTTGGCGAACGTTGGGGCCGCCACTGGCTCGACCTCGTGCGCTTCGCCGAGACGCTCGGCCACGAATACGACTTCCCGATCCCGAACGCGTGGCGCTACCGCGACTACGTGATCCGCGCGATCAACGCGGATGTGCCGTACGACCAGTTCGTGCGCGAGCACATCGCCGGCGATCTGCTGCCGGCGCCACGACGCAGCGCCACCGGCGAGAACGAAAGTGTGCAGGCCACCGCGGCCTGGTGGTTTGCCGAACAGACGCACAGTCCCGTCGACGCCGGGCAGCACGAGAGTGACCGCATCGACAACCAGATCGACGTGCTCGGCAAAGCCGTGCTCGGCCTCACCGTCGCGTGCGCGCGCTGCCACGACCACAAGTTTGATGCGATCCGCAGCGCCGACTACTACGCGCTGTTTGGCTTCGTGAAGAGCTCCCGCTACGTGCAGGCGCCGCTGCAGCCGTGCGACGTCGCGGGCGAGCCCTATTCGCGCGCGCTCGCGCTGCAGCGCGCGTTCGCGACCACGTGGTGGCAGGCCGCGGTCAACGCCGAGAACGCCTCCCCACGCTGGCGCGACCTCGGCAAGACGCCGCCCGAACGCTGGTCCGCGGGCGGCGGTGTCGGCCCCGTGCGCGCTGGCGACCGCGTCATCGCCACGGCCGACGACCCGCGCACCGACGACCCCACCGACGGCTGGCTCGTCACCAACGATGGTTTCGGCCCCGCCCCCTGGCGCGGCCCCTGGTGCCCCGATCCCACCGCGGAACAGCCCGAATTGTGGCTGCTCCCGGGCACCTGGTGGCACAGCGGCATCGCCGGCACAGCCCGCGAAGGCGTGCTGCAGACGCGCACGTTCCCGCTGGACCAGCGGTATGTGCACGTTCGTGTGGCTGGCCGCGACAGCCGCATCAAGGTCATCGTCGACGGCTTCAACATCGTGCGCGACCCGATCTACGGCGAACTGCACAAAGCCGTGAACAAGCCGTTTGCGCACTGGGTCACGTTCGACACCGGCATGTGGCAAGGCCGGCCCGCCTACGTGCAGTGCATCGACCAACGCGCCCAGGACCTCGGCGACCCCAACTACGAGACTTCGCCCTATCCCCAGAACGGCTGGCTCGCTGTGCAGATGGTCGTCACGTCGAACGAACCTTCGCCACCGCCCACCGCCGACGGTCTCGACCTGCCGCCGCGCCCGTGGTCCGAAGTGGCCCCCGCCGTGCTCGCCAAGGCCCGCCAACTCGCCGAAGCCGAAGCCGCCCTGCCCGTTTCCGCCGCGATCCCGGCCCTCAGCGATGGCACTGGCACCGATGAGCCCGTGCATCTGCGCGGCAGCTACCGGATGCCTGGCGCCATCGCTAACCGCCGCTTCCTCGAAGCACTCGACGGCGATTCCGCGATGGCGACGGGCCCCGGCAGTGGCCGCCTGCAGCTCGCCTCGGCCATTCTCGCTGCCGACAATCCACTGCCGGCGCGTGTGCTCTGCAACCGCGTCTGGCACCACCTGTTTGGCCGCGGCCTCGTGAAGAGCGTCGACAACCTCGGCTCGCTCGGCGATCGCCCGTCCGATCCCGAACTGCTCGATTGGCTGGCGCGCGATTTCACCGCAAACGGCTGGTCGCTGAAGCACGTGGTCGCCCGCGTCGTACGTTCAGCCACCTACCGCCAGGACAGTCGCACGGGGCCCGCCGCAGCCTCGATCGATGCCGACAACGTGCTGCTGCACCGCCAGAACGTGCGCCGCCTCGAAGCCGAAGCGGTGCGCGACGCCCTGCTCGCGATCAGCGGTTCGCTGCAACCGACGATGTACGGCCCGTCGATCCCGATCCCGCTCGATTCGGACCACGAAGCGCGCGGCAAGCCCGCCGTCTCGGGGCCGATCGACGGCGACGGCCGCCGCAGCATCTACCTCGCGCTGCATCGCAACTTCATGCCGCCGATGTTGCAGGCGTTCGACCTGCCGACGCCATTCGCGACGGTCGGCGCGCGCAACGTCTCCAACGTGCCAGCCCAGGCCTTGACGCTGCTCAACGACCCGTTCGTACACCTCATGTGCGAGCGCTGGGCCGAACGGCTGCCGTCGCGCAACGCCGAGGCAAGCAACCTCGACCGCGTCTACGAACTGGCCTTCGCGCGCCCGCCGCGCGCGGACGAACGGCAACGTTGTCGCGAGTTCCTCTCCGCCGCCGCCGCGGAACGCAACCTGCCGGATGACGACCCGCACGTCTGGGCCGACCTGCTGCATTGCCTCGTAAACACCAAGGAATTCGCGTTCCGCCGATGAAGCACCCTACGAACCCCTTCCGCGGCCAATCCTGCGGCGGCGCCCTTCCCGGCTCGCGGCGTGACCTGCTGCGTTCGGCCTGGAACGGCTTTGCGATGCTGCCGCTCGCCCACCTCGCGGCCCAGGCAAACCGAGGCTCCGGCGAAAGCGACGAACCAAAGCGCCTGCCGCACTTCACGCCGCGCGCGAAGTCGGTGATCTTCCTCTACATGGACGGCGGCCCGAGCTGCCAGGACCTGTTTGACTACAAGCCGCGCCTCGTCGCCGACGACGGCAAGCCGTTCGGCACCAAGATGGAGCCGACGCAGTTCAACAACAACGGCAACACGCTGGGGCCGCGCGCGAAGTTCCGCCAGCACGGCGAAAGTGGGCAGTGGGTCAGCGACCTGCTGCCGCACCTCGGTGCCGCGGCCGACAAACTCTGTGTGGTGCGTTCGATGGTCGCCGACTTCAGCGAGCACACCAACGCCAACTACTTCCTGCACACGGGCCACGGCCTGCAAGGTCGGCCGAGCATGGGTGCCTGGGTCGGTTATGGCCTCGGCACGCAGAACCAGGATCTGCCCGCGTTCGTCGTGCTCAACGGCGGCCTGATTCCGCCCGGCGGCGTCGATTGTTTCCATTCGGGCTTCCTGCCCGCGCAGACGCAAGGCTCGCTGTTTCGCATGCAGGGTGACGCGGTCGCCAACATCGCCCCGCAAGAACCGACGCGCGCGCTGCAACAACGTAAGGTCGACCTCGTACAAGCCCTCGACGCCGCCGACCTGCGCGCCGACGGTTCGTGCGACGCGCTCGAAGCGGCGATCAAGAACCACGAACTCGCGTTCCAGATGCAGAGCACGGTGCCCGAACTCGTCGACCTCTCGGGCGAGAGCGAACGGCTCAAATCGCTGTACGGCATCGACGACGAGTACGAACAGACGCGCACGTTCGCACGCCAATGCATGCTCGCGCGCCGCCTCGTCGAACGCGGCGTGCGCTTCGTCGAACTCACATGTCCAAGCACCGGCCACGACCGCTGGGATCAGCACAGCAACCTCGAACGTGGCCTCGGCGACAACTGCCGCATGATCGACAAGCCGATTGCGGCGTTGCTCAGCGACCTGCAGGCGCGCGGCATGCTCGACGAGACGATCGTGTTATGGGGCGGCGAATTCGGCCGCACGCCGTTCGCGCAGGGGCGCAGCGGCCGCGACCACAACCCGTTCGGATTCACGATGTGGGCCGCGGGCGGTGGGTTCCGGCCTGGCACGTCGTACGGGGCTACCGATGAGTTTGGCTACAAGGCCGAAGAGAACCCGGTCTCGATCCACGAACTGCACGCCACGGTGCTGTTCCTGCTCGGCATCGACCACGAGAAGTTCACGTACCGGTTTGGTGGGCGCGATCTGCGGCTCACCGATGTGTACGGGCGCGTGATCACGCCGCTGCTGGCCTGAGCGGTTCGCACGGACCGCTGGTGGCATCACTGCAGCCGGAACTCCTGGGCAGGAGATGCCGCATGACCATTGGCATCGAGTATCAGCCACTGTGCAAAGAGTTGCCAGCCGCCAGTCTGCACCGGCAGCCCGGCAAAATCACACGCTCCGTAGCCTCCGTGCACGCCGGTGCTCAGCACATGTGCGCTGACTTGCTCGGGAGAGACATCGAGGCGACACCCCTGCCAGCCGATGAGATCAAGCGACAGCGGCAACGGAGTGCCAAGATGGTTGGTAAGTGATGTGCCAACCACCAGCAATGCCAAAGCTCCCGGGCAATCGCTCGCCACGGCGAGGCGGAGACCTCTACTGCTCCAGCGCAACACGTTCGTAGGAACCGTGCCCGTCGACGAGCATCCGGTGTCGTGGTGGAGGTAGGCTCCCGGTTGGTTGGCGCGGACGATGCCAATGCGACCGAAGTCGATGCCGTTGTTGTATCCCGGCTCGTCGAACACCAGAGCAGGATATTGACTGCCGGGCAGCGGACCAAGCCACGCCATTGTGCGTGAGAACTCGGTGTTGCCCGGCTGCACATCACCATAGAACTCCCAGACGGTGCTGCCGTCTCGGCCGGAATGCACCCGGATGGGGCCCCACGGATTGGCGCTATTGCCGCCGACGGGACCGGGATGACCAGCGATGAGGTCGGGCACGCCGTCTAGGTCGACGTCCTTGCCACCGATGAGCTGGGTGCCGTTGCCGGCACCAGTCCAGGTGTATAGCGAAGCCCCCGTAGCACCGGAGAAAACCATGAGCAGGTTGCCGTTCATGTTGCTACCGGCATAGTCCGGCACACCATCACCATCCATGTCACCAGCACCAACGACTTGGTGACCGAGATTGCCCCACGGGGAGAGCCCTACGGAAGTACGGATCTCAGCACCGGTGCGGCCGGAGATCACGACGATATTGCCTTCGAAGTTGGGCCCGTAGCGGCCGTAGCCAAAGTCATAGCAGCCATCACCATCAAGGTCGCCGATCTTGCCAAGGCTTACCGCATACGAGTTGGGCAGCATGTTGATCTGGTAGCGACGGTTACCCCAGTGATCGAAGGCTTCGATGCGTGGCGCCGTGGTGTGAGAGTTGCCGACCGTGGCAGTGACGAGGTCCGCCAGCCCATCGCCATCGGTGTCGAGATCGCCGAGCATGCTGTCGGCAAACTCCTGCCAGAAGTAGCCGTTGATGGCTGGACCTTGGATCTGCCAGATCGGGAGTCCAGTGGCCGACGACACGGCTTCGACCCGAACGGGGAATATGCCGCCATTGTCCCAGCGGCGTGCGAACCAATCCTTCTTGCCGTCGCCGTCCATATCTCCGGCGGCGGCAAACCCCATGTAGCGGTCCCCAAGTGGAAGGCTAGGAGTAGCGGCCAATACCGACCGATCGCGGCCGGAGACAACGATCATGCCACCGTAGAGGAAGTAGTAGGGGTTGAATGGATCACGAATCCCGAGCCCGGTGAGGAAGTCGCCAACCCCATCGCCATTCACGTCATCCAGGGGCACTACTGTTCCCCCTATACCTGAACCTGCTGGCCACACTCCTTCTGCTTGCCGTTGCCAGACCAGCTCCTGGCAAGGGGCCGAAGCCCCTGCCAAGAACAGAAGCAGGAACGAGAGAGATCCAGACGGCTGCGTCACAGGATCACCACCCAAACCGCGCGGCCCGGCGCTCCCTGGTTAGTCACCGCCCACAGCATGTAGTAACCCTGCGGCAGGATCTTGTCGCTTGCCGGCAACAGCACGAGACGACGGCTGTTGTTCTGCGGCTGCAGTGGGTCGACAGAACTTGTCAATTCGATGCTGCGCTGGTGCATGTCAGAGTGATGGGTCACACTGCCAGGGGCGGTTAGCATGATCTTGGCCAAGTTCGTGGAAGTCGGCGGCAACCCAATGCAATTAACTACGAACTGCTGACCATGGGTCACCTGGTACGCAGTACTTGCGGCATTGATCACCATGGGGACGCCAGAGGGAGTTTGCAAGGTAACCGTCTGGGGTCGCATTCGCCCTTGAGAATGCACGATCGTGCACATCCACTTGCCTTCCGACGAGCAAACGCCGATCATCCCCCTCAGAATGCACGATCGATCATTTGCCACCGTCCTCGCGGCGACCGTGCGCGAACGACGCGAAGAGCTCGGCCTGCGCCAGGTCGAACTCGCCGAACTCGCGCGCTGCTCGACCCGCTTCGTGCACACGGTCGAATCGAGCAAGCCGACGGTGCGACTCGACAAGCTGCTGGCCGTGCTCCAGGTATTGGGACTACACCTGCAGCTCGCTCGTGGCAAACCGGCGTCGACACCGAGAGGGGAACCGTGAGCCTCGCCGAACTCAAGAAGGTCGAGGTCGCCGGAGTCTGGAAGGCTGGCAGGCTCGCGGCCCGATTGACCCGCGGCCAGAACCACGTCACGTTTGCCTACGAGATCGACTACGCCGGCCCACCGATCAGCGTCGCGCTGCCACGGCAAGTCGGCGAAATCCGGCTCCACGGCGGCGCTCTGCCACCCTTCTTCAGCGGTTTGCTGCCCGAGGGCAGGCGACTCACCGCGATCCGGCACGCAACCAAGACCTCGGCCGACGACGAACTCACCCTGCTGCTCGCCGTCGGCGGCGACGCGGTCGGCGACGTCCAGGTGCTGCCCATCGACACTACGCCCAGCGCGACCACGGAACCGGGCGGCCCGCAGCTCGCGAGTGCCGACTTCGCGGAGCTGTTCGCGCGCGCCGTTGGCGCCGACCCGGCGGATCGCGTGGCACTTGCCGGTGCGCAGGACAAGGTCTCAGGCCGCATGATCTCGCTGCCGGTGACGCACTCCGACGCCGCGTGGATCCTCAAGCTCGACCCGCCGGAGTTCCCACACCTGGTTGCCAACGAAGCGTTCTTTCTCGACGCCGCGCGCGCCTCGGGCCTCAACGTCGCCGATGCCGAAGTCGTGCACGACCGCCAGGGCAAGCCGGGACTGCTGGTGCGCCGGTTTGATCGCGCGATGGTTGACGGCGAACTCCGTTCGCTCGCGCAGGAAGATGGTTGCCAGGTCCTCGATCGTTACCCAGCCGACAAGTATCGCGTCACTACCGAAGCGATCCTGTCCGGCCTCGCCGACCACACCGGTGCTCCGGTCATCGCCGCACGAACGTTGCTGCAACAGATCGCGTTCGCATACCTGTCGTGCAATGGCGACGCACATGCGAAGAACTTCTCGATCGTGCACGACGGCGAGTGGCGCATCACGCCGGCTTACGACCTGCCGTCCTCGCAGCTGTACGGCGACCACACCATGGCAATGACGATCAACGGCAAAGATCGCGAGGACATCGGACGAAGCGACTTTCTCGCGCTGGGGGACGCCGGCAACGTGCCACCGAAGGCGACCGCGCGCGTGCTCGACGAACTCCTATCCGCAATGCCCCGCTGGCTCGACCGACTGGACGAGTTGCCGTTCGATCGTCGGCGCATCCACAAGCTCCGCCAGGCTTGCGCCTATCGAGCCACCCGCCTGCAAGGATGATCCTCCGACCAGCGGGCGCAGCGAACGCCCCGCGAGCGCTGCCGCGAACCGGCGGCGCGTTCCACTCGTCGCCGGCATTTCTACCCCAGGTTTGGTGGGCGCGATCTGCGGCTCACCGATGTGTACGGGCGCGTGATCACGCCGCTGCTGGCCCGAGTCGTTCGTATCACCGCAATCAGCACAAGAGCCCGCGGCAGATTCCCGAGACAATTGGCCCATTCAGGCGAGTCGTCAACACATCGTCGGCGACCACGGCGTATGCTCACGGCTCCCCCATCAAGGAGGATGTGAAGGAGTCATGATGAGCCATCCGATTTTCACGAGCCAACCGTGGCGGTCCCCACTCTCACTGCCAGGCTCGCCAGTAGGCATGCTGGGCCCGCAGGAAGCTGCGCTGTTCCATGCCATGGCAAAGGACGTCTGGACCGGCCGGGGCACCATCGTCGACGCGGGGTCGTTCCTCGGTAAGTCCGCATTCCACTTTGCCTGTGGCATGCGTAGCAACCCCCACTTCGTCGCCGGCCGCGACAAGGTGCACTGCTTCGACATCTTCCAGGTCGTGCACTACACAACGATCGACTTCTTCCGCAGACACCTTGGCCTGAACGTGCGCATGGGCGACGGCACGCGCGAGGTCTTCGACCGCCAGGTAGCGCCGGTCAAGGATCTGCTCGAGGTCTACGGCGGGGACCTCCACGTGATGCCGTGGCAGCACCAGCCGATCGAGATCCTCATGATCGACGTCGCCAAGTCAGAGAGCCTTGGCAATCGCGTAGTCGAGCTGTTCTTTCCCGATTTGATTCCGGGAGCCTCCTACGTGATCCATCAGGACTATCACCACGCGTGGCACCCCCACATCCACGTGGTCATGTCGTATCTGGCAGACTACTTTGACATTGTGGTGGCGCGGGCCGATGCCTCGGCCGCCTTCTTCTACAAGAAGGAGATCCCCAGAGAGGTCTTGCAACGCGCGATTCGCTGCGACTTCACTCCTGAGGAACGTGCCCGACTGATCGATGAGGCAATTGCCCGTCTGCCGGTCGGCGACCGCCCCACCATCGAACTTCTACGACTAGTTACCAATGGCGAAGAGACTGCTGCAGCCGAAGTCCTCGCGGCTCTGGCACGCTTCGAACAAGAGCACCCCAACTGCAGCGACGATGCCTTCCTGACCCGTGAGATGCGCGGGGTCCGCACTCACTTCCTTGAGAAGGACGGTTGGGATCAGCTACGGAACGGTCGCCCCGATCTCGTGCTGCAGCGCACCGACGAACTCATGGCACACGATCAGCGTGGCGGGTCCGTGCTAGCCATGCGCGGAGCAGCCCTGCGAGCGCTCGGGCGACCGACGGAAGCCGAGCAGGATCTACGCGCGAGCATGGCGATGAACCCACAGAGCTGCTTCGTGATCAATGAGCTTGCCGCGCTGCTCACCGCGCGAGGGCAGCTCAACGAAGCCGCCCAGGAGTTGACGCGGGGCCTGTGCGAAGTGAGCACGACCGAAGGCGAACTCCGCCGGTATCTGGACTCCCTCGGCGTAGCGTTCATCAAGTCGGGGAATGCCGATTGGTGCTGCGAGGTGATGGAACGCCTGCGCGCGCCATTGAACCGTCAGGCCGAATACTGGGTCCTCTACGCGAGGGTCAACGTCCACCTGAACCGGCGGGATAGGGCCCAGCAGGACCTCGGTTTGGCCATTGCTCGCGGACTGTCCGCGCACCGGCAGAAGGAGATCGAGGCGTTGTTGCGAATCAGCGCACAGCACGAGCGCCAGACCTCACAAAGCCGACCTGGTGCTGTCGGGGAGTAATGCGGTAACAGGTCGGGGCGGTAAGGGCGGACACCCAAACTGCGTAGGCGCGCAATCTACGCGCCGACCAAGTTCACCGCCCTCTAGCACAGCGTCCCCGTCGTCGCGCGGCTACTTCTTCGTGAGCAGCTTCGAGAGGTGCTTCTCGAGCGCGTCACCGCGCAGCCCCACGGCAGCGATCTTGCCGTCCGGTCCGATCAGGTAGGTCGCCGGGATCGAGTTCACGCCGTAGAGCTGCGCGATCTCGTTCTTCCAACCCTTGCCGTCAAAGTGGTGGCGCCAGGTCATCTTCTTGCTGCTCGTGATCTTGTCGAACGCTTCGCGATTGTCATCGAGGCTGATGCCGAGGATCTCAAAACCCTTGCCGTGGTACTTGTCATACGCGGCCTTCACGTTCGGCAGTTCGGCCATGCACGGGCCGCACCACGTCGCCCAGAAGTCGAGCATGACGACCTTGCCCTTGTAGGCGCCAAGATCGATCGGCTTGCCGTCGATGTCGTTCTGGCCGAGCGCCTTCGGCTCCGTGCCGATGATCTCGTAGTTGGCGGCGATGCCATCGAAGTGCTCCTTCAGGCCCTGCACGCTCTTGTGGCCCGCGCCGATGACGCCGAGCAGTTCGATCGCTTCGTCCTTCTTGCCGTTGCTGACGAGCATGTCCGCCAGTTGGGTAGTCGCCGCGACCAGCGCGTTCACATCGTCGCCGGCCTGTTCGATGAGTTCTTCGTAGGCCTTCTGCGCCCCGGCCGCATCGCCTGTGTCCGCGAGAGCCTCGGCGCGCGCGAGCTTCATGCCACCGGCCGCAGAATCGTCCGCGTGCGCCTTCAGGAAGGCATCGGCGAGCCGCAGCGCATCCGCGTGACGGCCGAGGCTCTTCGCCAGTGCGACGGCCTCCACGGTCGCATCCCCGGCGTCCTCGGCAGTGCCGTGCGTCTTCAGGTAGGTGTCGAGGGCGACAAACTTCTTCTCGTCGGCATCGCGGCGCAGATCCGCGAGACTCTTCCAGGCAGTCGCGGCGGCCGCCGGTGCGGTCTTCGCGGTCGCGGCTGCGGGAACCGGCTTCTTGCCGGGAGCTTGGGCGCACAGCAGGGATGCTGACAGCAGCACGAGGGAACAGGTGAGCTTCATAGGAGACCTCCAGGGAAGCCGAGAACCCTACCCGCCCTATCCCGCCCACGCCATCGGTCTGGCGCCGTGCATGGTGGTCGGTTCGACCCGCTGGGATCGCGAGCATCACGCTGCCCTGGTCTGCTGACTCCTGGCACCGGCCACTTGCCAAAGGCGACACCAACGCGGTACACAATCCGGTAGGATTTCCGCGGGGCCACGTGGCTCCGAATCAACCCAAGGAAGAATCACCATGCCTGCCTCTCGCCTCATTCTCGCTTCCATCACCACCCTGATTGCCACCGGCGCCTTGCGCGCCCAATACGCTGAGGGCTTCGACAGCCAGGCTTCGGCGAACGTCACGATCCAGGCCGACCCAGACTCCACAGTGATGTTCGTCGACTATGCGAACATGACCGTTGGCGCGGCCTCGTTCTCGATCCCCGAAGCACCGCGACGCCTCGCGGGTTCTCTGGCAACACGCGGCGTGCTGCTGCAGGCCAACCTCGCGACCGCGGTGACGTCCGCCGTGAACATCCTCGCCGGCACCACGCCGATCGCGTTTTCAGGTCGCTACCGCGTGTCGTTTGACGCCTGGATCAATTTGCCCAACCCGGTGCCATCGGGTTCGACCGAACAACTGCTCTGGGGCGTCAGCGTCGACGGGGTTGCACCGATCGAATGCCGCCACAATCTGGCCCTCGGCGCCGCGGGCGTCTACGGCTGGCTCGCCGGCGAAAATGGGTATTCCAGCGAGGACTCGGTGATCTGCGAAGGTGGCCTGCGACTCGCGCAGCGCGGTGACCAACAGGCCGGCAATCCGGTCTTCTTCAATGACGCGTTCAACCAGCCCGTCGTCGGTGGCGTCAACAATGCCCCCGCCAACCAGTGGGTGCGCGTCGACATCGACGTCGATCCGACGGCCGTGCGCGTCTACTACAACGGCGTCGAGTTCCACAACGTGACGCCCGGCGCACCAGCCGCCGGCTTCGCGATGTTCGGCTACGAAGACCCGTTCTCCGGAGTTGGCAGCAACAAGGACGCACAGTGGGGCCTGTTTGACAACTTCCGGGTCACGACCCCGAACGGCAGCAACACCCCCGGCAGCTCGGCGATCCAGGGCACCGCGAGTGGCAACGGCCACATCCTGAACGGCGGCGCGCCCCCAGCCATCGCCTGCCCGATCACGATGCGCCTGCGCGGTGGCCCATCGAACGGCATTGCGCTCATCAACATGGGCTTCCCGTCGCCGATCACGATTCCGCTGCCGTTCGGTGCTTGCATCATCGGCTCCGAGGTCATCGATGGCGTGGGCCTCGTGTTCCGGCCGACGGACAGCCTCGGCAACGGCGAGCACACGCTGGACCTGCCGGCGGCCACCTGGCTCGAAGGTGTCTCCTTCGGCTTCCAGTACTTCTACACGGACACGGCGTCGCCGTGCGGCATCTCGCACACGGAAGGCCTGGCGATGACGATCGGCTCCTGAGGCACGACTTTCTCGCCACAGGATCGGATTGAGACAGGATCGCAAGCGCGTAGACAGCGCTTGCGAGGTCCATGGGGCCGGCGCTTGGATCGGCCCCTGCCACGACCGTTCTGGCGAACGCCATCGTCGGTCGCCAGCGGGGCTAGAGCGAGCAACGAAGTGCGCTACAAGTCTTGGCACCGCAGCTCGCCGCCGGTGACGCGTGGCCCCCTCGCTTGCAACCAACTCTCCCCCGCTCCGCCCCCTGGCTGCTCGTCCAGCCATCCCCGTCGACGCGGCGCCAACTCTGGCTCGTCGGCGGCGCCTTGCTGTTCTTCGCCGTGGCCTCCTGGTGGCTGGTGCCGCACGGCATCGGCTTCTCGTGGCGCGAGTGTGACACGCAGTCGATGGCGCGCAATCTGGTCGAAGACCGGTTCGACGTGCTACACCCACGCGTCGATTGGCGCGGCAACACCGATGGCTCGGTCGAATGCGAGTTCCCGCTCTACCAGCTGGCCATCGGCGTGGTTCTCAAGTTCTGCGGGGACGTCGAGTGGCCAGGCCGCGCGATCTCGCTCGCCGCGGTGCTGCACGCCGCAAGCTCGATCTACCGCCTGCTGCGGCGCCGGGTTTCGGCCCAGAGCGCGTTCGCTGGCATGCTGGTTTTTCTCGCCACCGGCAGCGCGGCACTGCTCGCCACGCGCGTGCAACCTGACGCACTGTGCCTCGCGTTTGGCCTGCGCGGCCTCGTCGCCTTCGTCGACTACCTGAGCGGCGGCCGGACCCGGCATCTCGCACTGGCGACGTTGTTGCTCGCCATTGCCGCGCTGCTGAAACCGCTGGCGCTGCAGCTCGGTCTGCTCGCGTTTGGTTGGAGCCTGTGCCTGATGCCGCGCCGTCTCGGCGAAGCGCGCCTCTGGCTCTCCTTTACCACGATCGTCGGTGTGGTCGCCCTCTGGTTGTGGCACGGCTACCAGCTCTGGCAACAGACCGGGCTCAGCTTTGGCGTGATCGGCGGGGCCGACAGCAAGTTCCCCGGCGCGCAGGTGCTGTCGCCGGCCGTCTGGCAACAACTGGGCTGGACGACGCTGCAGTATGGGCTATCGCCACTAGGCACCGCGGCCCTGCTGCTGCTCGCCATTCGGCGGCGTTTGGACCGCAGCGACACCAGCCTGCTGGCCGCCGTATTCGCCGGGCTGCTGGTGTCCTTGCGCTACAGCTACCACCAGGGCCTCGGGCCCCACTACCACGTCTGGGCAGCCGTGGCGGGCGCGTGGTTGGTTGCCCGCGCCTTCCCCGAACGGGCGGGAGCCCGTTGGTGGCTGCCGTTCCTCATCCTCACCGCAATATGCGCTGGCGTTTCCCTGCGCGAAGAACGTGGCATGCGCATCACGGTGAATACGACACCATGGCTGCAGGTGGCTGCGCAGATCCGCAGCGAAACAAGCCCCAACGAACTCATGATCGTACACGGCGATTTCCCGAGCTACGACGAGTTCTGGCGCCGCGGCAACAACTTCGAAGACCCGCGCATGTTCTACCAGGCGCGCCGCCGCGGCTTTGCGCTGGCGAGCGACGGCTGGAGCCCCGCCGGGCTCGAGCGGCTGCGCAAGAACGGCGCCAGCGTGCTCGTCGACATGCAGCCAGACAACACGCCACCGGA
The DNA here is from genome assembly GCA_020851075.1 of Planctomycetota bacterium. GTDB lineage: Bacteria > Planctomycetota > UBA1135 > UBA1135 > UBA2386 > JADZDL01. Next base: position 14,904 of record JADZDL010000301.1, read on the forward strand.
GATCGCCGCCTGGCTCGCGAAAAACGCCACGGCGTGGATCCAACATGGCGGCCTCACCGTGCACCGACTGCGCACGAGCGACTGACGTGAACTGCTGATCAGCTCTCACTCATCACGCCGCTGCGAACCGAGAAAGTGGTGCGCAGGTGGCGCGCGCCATCCTGCAGGCCAACGGCATCTACGATGTGAAGGTCGAGCCGATCGCCGGAACCTTGGCCTGGACCTTCGCGCGAATACATGTTGCAACAACCTTTGTTCTGACATATACTACCCGGGTGTCCAAGCTCCAGCAACAACTCAAGCAGGCCCGCCCCTTCGCCTCACTCGCGGTCGAGACCTTCCTCAACCTGCAGCGCACGGCCGAACGCCTGGGCGCCGAGGAGCAGACCTTGTTGCGCAGCGCGGGCCTGTCGTCGCCGCAGTACAACGTGCTGCGCATCCTGCGCGGTGCGGGCACCGAGGGCCATCCATGCCAGGAGATCGGCGCCCGCATGCTGACGCGCGTGCCGGACGTGACGCGACTCGTCGACCGGCTCGTCGAAGCTGGCTACGCCGAACGTTCGCGCCAGGACCATGACCGCCGCGTCGTGCGCGTGCGCATCCTGAAAGCCGGCCTCACGTTGCTCGAAAAACTCGATGCCCCCGTCGATGCGCTGCCGACGCGACTGTTCGCGGCGCTGAGCCAGAGCGAACTGCAGAAGCTCAATCTGCTGCTCGTGAAGGCGCGCGGCGACGCTTGAGCCACGCCCCCAACGACAGCCTTCTTCTTTTCCAGATACCTGTTTCAACAACCATCAAACCAACAAGGATCCTACGATGAGTATCATGAACCGCCTGCACCAACCCGCCCTCGGCCTGTTCCTGATTCGCGCCATGCTGGCCGCGGTCTTCCTGTTCCACGGCAGCCAGAAGCTCTTTGGCGCTTTCGGCGGCTACGGCCTCGACGGCACGGCCCAGTGGATGGGCAGCATCGGCATCCCACTGCCGTGGTTGTCCGCGCTGCTCGCGTCGCTGTCGGAGACCCTGGGCGGCCTCGCCCTGCTCACCGGCTTTGCCTTCCGCCCCGTGCTCGTGCCACTCACCTTCACCATGCTCGTCGCAGCCTTCGTAGGCCACGCCGGCAAGGGGTTCTCGGCGCAAGCCGGCGGCATGGAATACCCTCTGACGCTCGCCATCATGGTCCTCGGCCTCGTGTTCACGGGCCCCGGCAAGTTCTCCCTCGGCACCAAGGAGGTGCGTGCATGATCACCGTTCGCAAGGCCAACGACCGCGGCCACGCCGACCACGGCTGGCTGCAGTCCGCGCACACGTTCTCGTTCGCGGACTACTACGACCCTGCGCACACCCACTTCCGGGCCCTGCGCGTGATCAACGAAGACCACGTCGCGGGCGGCACGGGGTTTGGCACCCACCCGCACCGCGACATGGAGATCCTGACCTGGATTCTCGATGGCGCGCTCCAGCACGAGGACAGCATGGGCCACACCGAGATCCTGCGGCCCGGCGAAGTGCAGGTCATGTCGGCCGGCACCGGCGTGCAACACAGCGAGAAGAACCCGGATCCGCAGCGCCCCGTGCATCTGCTGCAGATCTGGATCTTCCCCAACCAGAAGAACCTGAAGCCGCGGTACGCGCAGCAGAAGGTCGATCGGGAGACCATGCGCGGCCGGCTGGTGCCGATCGCGGCCCCACCGGGCGAACCGGCGGTGGTCGAGATCCATCAGGATGCGCGCATCTACGCGACGGAACTCAGCAAGGGACAACGCGTCACGCTCGACCTCGCGCCCGGGCGCGGCGCCTGGGTCCAGGTCGCCCGGGGCTCGGTTCGCTGCGGTACAGAGACGTTGCAACCCGGCGACGGCGCTGCGATCGAGTCGATTGCGCAGGTAGAACTCGAAGGAATCGGCACCGCCCCGGCCGAACTGCTCGTGTTCGATCTCGCCTGACCCTGGTCAATTCCGTGGCGCACGCCACAATGGGGCGCGCGCCGAAGTCCGGCGCCCACGAGGCCTCATGCTGCTGTTGTCCGCGCTGCTCGTACTGTTGCCGCAGGATGCCAGTTCGGCGCAGCGCGCCAATCCGGTGACCGCCAGCGCTGACCGCGATGCGTGGTTCTCGCCGGCCCAGGCCGAAGCCTGCAACGCCGCCGCCGAACGTGGCCTGCAGTGGCTCGCGAGCAAGCAGACCGAAGCCGGCTGCTGGACCGGCACCGTCGGGCACAAGATGAACGACGACTACCTCGAGCTCAGCACGGCGCTCTCCGTCGAGCAGCAGCGCCGCACCGGTCACGGCCACCTCGGCGTGAGCGCGCTCTGCGGCATGGCGTTCCTGGCGGGTGGTCACCTGCCAGACCGCGGCGTCTACGGCGAAGCCGTTCGCTCCGTGCACGACTACATCGTCGACCACGCGCTCGAAAGCGGGCTGCTCGCCGACTCGGGCACGCGCATGTACAGCCATGCGTTTGCGACGTTGTTCCTCGGCGAGATCTACGGCATGGCGGCGACCTCCCGCGCCAAGTCCGCGTTGGAGCGCTCGGTCAACCTCATCGTCGACAGCCAGAACCAGTACGGCGGTTGGCGCTACAACGCGTTCGACCGCGAAATCGACCTGTCGGTCACGGTCTGCCAGGTCCAGGCCCTGCGCGCGGCGCGCAATATCGGCATCCGCGTGCCCAAGGGCACCATCGACCAGGCCCTCGACTACGTAAGGAAGAGCCGCGTCACCAACGGGCGCTACGCGGGCCTCTTCTACTACAAGATCTACGGCCGCGGCGCCTACGACAAGCCAAACGAGTACGCGATCAACGCGGCGGCACTGACCGCCCTGTCGAGCGCCGGCGTGCACGACGACAACCTCAGCGATCCGGTGCTGCGCTTCCTCGAAGACGACTACGAGACCGTCGCCAGCTACTACAGCGACCACTTCTACTACTGGTACGGCA
>JADZDL010000302.1 GCA_020851075.1 Planctomycetota bacterium
CTCGACGACCACGACGACGTGCACCGCATCTACGCGGCGATCAAGTAGCGCGACTCAGACTTCGCGCACGAGCAGCGGCAGGCCTTCGCGTAGCGCCAAGCCAGCCGCAGCCTCGAGCGCCGCATAACCGCGGCGCGCAGCATCGATGATCCCCGCCCCGGCCGGCGCCGGCACTTCGAGCCAATTCGCAAACTCACAGGCATCGGCCTGGAAGGTGCGCTGATTGAGAAACTTCAGCTGGTCGGCCATCGCCTTGAGACTGCCGATTTCGGCCGTTTCGCCATCGGGCAACGGCGCTTTGATCGTCACCGGGAAGTCACCAGGCAACCAGCCGCGACACGCGAGCAGTTGCCCATACAGCGTCTTGCCGAACTTCGTGTCGTGCGCCGCGCGCCACTCGGCATCGAGTTCGAGCAGGCCGGGCACCGTATCGGGCATTTCGAGGTCGCTGCGTTCGGCATAGAACGCGAACAACCGCAGGCCCATCCAACCCGACTCGCCGAAGTCGAACGACCGCGCGACTGCGGAGCCTTCGTCCCAGACCAGCTGTGCTGAGATCTTCTCGGCCACCGCACCGCGCAGGTCGGCACGCCATGCTTCGACGCCATGGCGCAACTGCGCGGCCTCCTCCGGAGAGCGCGCGAAGAAGCGCGACATCGGCCCGACAAACGCGGTCGCCACTAGAGTTTCTCCTTCAGGAATCGGCGGAAGCGCGCAAACAGGTGCAACTGCTGCTGCAGGTCCTCGATGCCGTGGCGAACGCCCGGATAGACCATGAAGTCGCAATCCTTGCCCGCCTGCTGCATTGCCGCGAGGAATTGCAGACTGTTCTGCATGTGCACGTTGTCGTCCATCGCGGCAGCGACCAGCAGCAGCGAACCCGAGAGGTTGCCGGCAGCCTCTACGCAACTGCCTGCCGCGTAGCCGGCCTCGTTCTTCGGCAGCCCACCGTAGCGCTCCGTGTAGATCGTGTCGTAGTTGCGCCAGTCGGTCACGGGATTGACCGCGATGCCGCACTTCCACTTCGTGCTGTGCGTGAGGTTGAATAGCGTCTGGTAGCCACCGTAACTCCAGCCCCAGATCGCGAAGCGCTGCGGGTCGGCGTAACCCTGCTGGACCAGCCAATCGACCGAATCCTCGAGATCGCGCATCTCACTGTGGCCGAGATTGCGCCAACACGCCTTCGCGAACTTGCGCCCCTTGCCGCTCGCCGACTCGTTGTCGCACGTGATCACCACGTACCCTTGTTGCGCGAGCAGCTGGTGCCACAGGAAATCGCGGCTACCCCACTGATCGCGCACGAGAGGCGCGTGCGGGCCCGAATACGTGTGTTGCACAACCGGGTCCTTCTTGCCCTCCTCAAAGCCCGCGGGCTTCAAGATCATGGCTTCCATCGGGAAGCCATTCCGATTCGGGATCTGCACGAAGTGCGGTTCCGCGAGGTTGTAGGCCTTCAACATCGCCGTCTTCGATTTCGCGATCGTGCGCACGTCGTGGTCTTCGAGGTCGCGCAGGAACACGCATTCGGGGGTCTTCGCGTCGCTCCAACGCGTGATGAACGTTGCGTGATCGGGCGCCATCGAGACATCGTGCGTGCCCCCACCCTGCGTGATGCGCTGCAGTTCGCCGCCGGCCAGCGGCAATTTGTAGAGATGCGTTTGCAGCGGCGAAGCGCGATCCGAGAGCACGTAGGCGAAGCCTGCTCTCTCGTCGACATCGACGATCTTCTTTACCTGCCAATCGCCTTCACTGAGACGCCCGAGCAGCTTGCCATCGCGCGCATAGTGATAGACGTGTTTGTAGCCATCACGCTCCGACAACCATAGGAACTCGGCTCCCTCGCGCAGCCAGACCGGCTCCGGCCCGGCTTCGACCCAACAATCGCTGTCTTCGCGCCACAGCTTGCGCACAGCACCGTTCGCAGGATTGCCCGCCAACATGTCGAGCCACGTCTGCTCGCGTCCTTGCACCTGAAACAGCACTTCCTGGCTGTCCGGGGCCCATGTAACCCTCACCACGAGTCGGTCGGGCGCGGGATAGGAGGCAATATCAAACCAATGCGTGGCGCCGTCCGCGATCGAGATCGAACCGATCTCGACGATGGGATTCGGCTCGCCGGTCTTCGGATAGTTGGTCTTCTCGACTTCGGGGCGCGCCGGGGACTCGCGCACGAGCACAAACTCCTGCACCGGGGACTCGTCGAGTTGCAGGAACGCGATGTGCTTGCTGTCGGGCGACCACCAGTAACCTTGGAAGTTGCCGCGCCCGTAGAGCTCTTCCTGATAGACCCAGTCGAGTCGACCGCAGAACAGGTCGCTGTGGCCCGCCGTCGTCAGCGCCCGCACTTCACCGCCGGCAGCCGGGACAATGTGCAGATTGAACTGGGCGATGAACGACACGTAGTCACCGTCCGGGGATACCAACACACCGACCTCGGGCTCGGTTGGCGTCTTGGTGAGCTGCCGGCACACGCCCGCGCGATCGCCGTAGAACAGGTCCTGCTTGCCATTCAGCACAAAATGCGTGTGGTCCTTGTTCCACGTCCACGCACTCGCATCGTCGAGCACTTCGTCTAGGCCGTCTTCGTTGCCTAGCAGCGCCGCAATCGACTTCTTCACCGCGTCCCGATCGACAAACACCTCGCGTTTGCCAGTCGCCGCTGCGACCGCACTCCACCGTTTGGCAGCTTGCCCCGGCCGCGCGCGAGCACCTTCGTCAAACACGAGATAGTGCGCACCATCGAGCCAGTCCTTTGGCTCCTCGGCCCCCATCACCATGAGGTACTCGAGCCGGAACATATCGATCGGCTCGAGCGCCTTCTGGGCCACAACGCCCGAGGGGCACGCAAACAAGAGGACAGGAGCGAACAGGCGGCAACGCATGGCGAATATCGTGCCTCTGCGATGCCGCAACCGCACTCAGAACTTCGGATCGCGCCAGGGCTCTTCGAAGAAGCCGCGCTCGACGATCTCCCAGATCACGAGTTTGGGCCGCGGGCGGCCCGGTTCGCGCAATTCGGCCAAGGCGCGGCGCATCGGCGTGATGCTCGCGGCCCCGTTTTCCTGGACCATGCGGATTGGCCGCCCAAGGGCCAGCATGAGCGCTTTCAGGCCGTTGACGTCCGAATAGCTCGTGCCGACCAAGAGGATCTCAGCGTCCGGATCTTCTCCATCAAGCCGCAAGGCGGGCGCTCCCGGCCCCGGCACCACCGCGTAGAAATCGAGCGCTTCCGTGTAGGTCTGCGCCAACAGACTGACCGCACGCGATCGACGCTGTCCGGTCGCATCGGGGAACTCGGCGGTGCCGATGCCGAGCGCTGTCACGAGATCGCCGACCCCAAGGTAGGTGGAACGTGCACCGAGCTGCATTGCATGCCGTGGTGACAGGCGCTGCGCGATCGGTGCATTGCCGAGCACGGTGGCCAGCAGTTGTGCGGCGGCCAGAGCGCCGGGAGCCCGCCAATGCGTGTCCCCGTGGTAGTAGAGATCTTCGCCAGGCGCTGCGGCGCGCACGGCGCGCAGTCCCTGCGCAAGGTCGACGCTGAGGATGCCCGCGGCCCCGAGTTCTTGCTGCAATCGCCCATAGATCGGCGCTTTCGCAGGCCCCACTTCGCCACCGAACGCCGCTTCGGGATAGATGCGCGATTTGTCGGGCACGACCATCACGCACAGCTCGGCGCCAGCGGCTCGCACCTGATCGCGCACTGCAGCAAACGTCCTGGTGCGAACGTCGGCCCAAGCTTGGAACTGCTGCACAGCGGGCGCCACGTCAGCCTTCAAGAACAACCATCCGTGCTTGCCGATGTGCACCGTCGCACTCTGACCAAGGCCCATACGCAGCAGGCACTCGTTCCACGCACTGCGCAACTGCCACACGATCGGCGAATCTTCGCGCAGCTGGCGTTCCTTCGTGAGCATCCACGAGCCATCCGCCATCGCACCCCACTGCACGGGCGGGGCAGGAATCTGGCTGCGCAACACAACGGGCGGTTGTTGGTGGCCAAGCACACCGTGCCAGGCCACGTGCACGAGCGGCACGCTCCCGACAAGCAAAGCTGCCGCCACAAGCCCGTGCCAACGCACGGCCCATTGGGCGGGCGTCTGCGGCCGTTCGTGGTCCTGCACGAGGCTGGTCATGAGCGTCTAGAACTGGAAGTAGAGGAAGGGGACAAAGTCCGTCGCGAGCAACTGCGCGACCGCGATGACAAACAAGCCGAAGATCCCGAGCATGACGAGCGGGTGGAAGCGGCGCACGAGCAGATCACTGCGCGGCGCCGCGAACGCGAGCCCGAGGCCGAGCAACAGGGCCCCGTAGGCGATCGGCCCCTGCGCGCCGAGCGACGGCACCGCACCGAGGCCGTGCATGCCGACCATGCCGCGCCACATCGACGTCAACTGCGCCAGGTTCTCGGCTTTGAAGATCACCCAACCGAACACCACGATCACGAACGTGCACAAGACCTGCATGGGCCGCGGCAGGAACCCGTACGGCGAATGACCGCCAGCGCGCCGTTCGAGGATCAAGAACAGACCTTGCCACGCCCCCCACAGCAGGAACGTCCAGGCAGCGCCATGCCACAAACCGCCGAGCAGCATCACGAGCGCGAGGTTCACGTAGGTGCGCATGGGACCGCGCCGATTGCCGCCTAGCGGCACGTACAGATAGTCGCGCAACCACGTCGACAGACTCACGTGCCAACGGCGCCAGCACTCGGTGATACTCCACGCGCGATACGGCGACAGGAAGTTCGCCGGAAAGTGGAACCCGAGCATGAGCCCGAGCCCGATCGCCATGTCGCTATAGCCCGAGAAGTCGAAGTAGATCTGCACCGTGTAGGCGAGCGCGCCACACCACGATTGCGCGAGTCCAGCGTCCGCGGCGCCAAACGTGGCCGCCACCAATGGCGCCACCTGATCGGCGATGAGCACCTTCTTCACGAAGCCGATCGCAAACAGGAACACACCGTCGCTGGCCTGCACGAGCGACACCGAACGTTGCTGGATCTCCGCGGCGACATCGCGATAGCGCACGATCGGCCCGGCGACGAGTTGCGGGAACATCGACACAAAACACAGCAGATCGAGGAACGACCGCACCGGCTTCACTTCCCCGCGGTAGACGTCGATCGTGTAACTCATCGACTGGAACGTGAAGAACGAGATGCCGACGGGCAGTAACACGCGTTCCCACTCGACGGGCCACGGCGTGACGTCGTTCCACGTCTCCACGAACAGGTTGCTGTACTTGAACCACGCCAGCAGCCCGAGGTTGCTGACCACGGACAGCACGAGCCAGAGTTTGCGCTTGCGGCCCGAGTCGACGCTGCCCATCGCGCGCGCCGCGGCATAGTCGAGCAACGTGCTCGCCAGCATGAGCAGCACGTAATGCGGCCGCCACCAGCCGTAGAACACGAAACTGCCCAGCGTGAGCCACAGGTTGCGCCACCGCAGCGGCAGCGCCAGATAGACCGGCAGGAACGCCGGCAGGAACCAGAACAGGAAGAAGAACGACGCGAAGACCACGCCTCAGCTCTCAGCCTTCGGATCGCGCTCCATGAGCGCCCGCACCGCATCGCGCGGCGAAAGCCCTAGAAACAGCACATTGGCGACCGCCTGCGCGATCGGCATGTCCACGTGCCGGCGGGCCGCTTCGGCGACCACGACGCGCGACGTCCAGACGCCTTCGGCGACCTTGGGCGAGGCCGCCAGCGCCTGTTCGAGCGTCTCGCCGCGCCCGATGCGCTCACCAAACGCGCGATTGCGCCCGTGGCGCGAGAACGCGGTCACGGCGAGGTCGCCAACGCCGCCAAGGCCATAGAACGTGCGTGGATCCGCCCCGAGCCCCTTGCCGTAGCGCGCCATCTCGACGATGCCGCGCGAGAGAATCGCCGCCTTCGCGTTGTCGCCGTAGCCGAGGCCATCGGCGATGCCGGCCGCGAGCGCCATCACGTTCTTCAGCGCGCCGCAGGTCTCGAGGCCGATCACATCGCTGTTCCGGTAGACGCGGAACGTCGGCGTCGACAGCGCATTCTGCAGGGTCTGCAAGACTGCCTCGTCGGCGCCCGCCACCACAACCGTCGTCGGCAGATCCTGCGCAATCTCTTCGGCATGGCTGGGCCCGCTCAGCGCAAAGACCCGTTCGGGCCGGCCCAGAACCTCGGCGAGCACTTCGGTTGGGCGCCGGCTCGTCGACTGTTCGAGACCCTTCGCGAGCGACACGATGGGCGTGTCGGCGGCGATGTGGGCAGCGAGGCGCGTCACGGTCGGACGGACATGCTGCGTCGGCACGGCCACGAGCACGAACGCGACCCCATCGAGCGCCCTCGCGGCATCGTTGGTGACGCGGATGCTGTCCGGCAGCACCGCCGCATCGAGGTACCGCGGGTTCCGCCGCGAAGCCGCGATGTGCATCGTGTAGATGGGATCGTGACCCCACAGCGACACCGAATGCCCGGCGCGATCGAGCGAGAGCGCCATCGCCGTGCCAAAGCCACCATTGCCGAGAACTGCGATCTTCATGGCTTGCCGGCCGCACGGGCGGCGAAGTGTTTCTTGAGGTTGCTGCGATGCGTCCAGAACAACAGCGCAGCGAGGCAGAGGCACAACACCGTCACCGGCAACCGTTCGCCAAACGCGACGTCCGCGTGCAGGCCGATCGCAGCACCCGCGAGTGCGAGGCCCAACGCGAGGCTGCCGAAGAACACCTGTCCCGACCACCACCGCACGAGGAAAAACACCAACAATGACACGGCGGTGGCCTGCCAGTCGAGCGCGAACAACACGCCGGTCGCCGTCGCCACACCCTTGCCGCCGCGGAAGCGCAGGAATGGTGTGAACACGTGCCCGAGCACCGCCGAGGCCCCACACAGGACCCCAGCCATCAACGGGGACACGACGCTGTCTGCAGGCAGGAACCAGCCAGGCAGGAACCACGCCGGCACGAAGCCCTTCGCAGCATCCAGCAGGTAGATGAGCAGGAACGCACCGATGCGCCCCCCCTTGGTCACAAACGCGCGACTCGCGTTGGTGGCGCCGACGTTGCCGCTGCCGACCTTGCGCACGTCCTGCCCCTTCAGGAGCCGAACGACCACGAGTGCCCAGGGCACTCCGCCGAGCAGGAAACCGCACAGACACGCCAGGGCCAACGCCATTGGCGGCAGGTTAGGCGTGGAAGGCCTCCACCGCCAACGTCGAGGCGACATCGCTGGTGCCTTCCGCCCATTCCGTCGCTAACGTCCCCGCCGTGGCAACACGGATCGGCATCGACACCGGCGGGACCTTCACCGACATCGTACGGTGGGACAAGGGCGGCGTACGCGTCCACAAACTGCCCTCGACACCGAGCGACCCGAGCCAGGCCGTGCTGCAAGGACTCGCCGCCGTGCGCGAGACCCCCGACGAAGCCGTGGACGTCGTACACGGCACGACCGTCGGCCTGAACGCCGTGTTGACGGGGCGCCTCGCGCGCACGGCCTTCGTGACCAACCGCGGCTTCGAGGACCTCATCGAGATCGGCCGCCAGCAGCGCACCGACCTCTATGCGCTCGCCCCGCGGCGCCCCGTGCCTCCGGTGCCCCGCCAACTGCGCATCGGCGTCGATTGCCGCCGCGGGCCCGACGGCACCGCCGAGACTGCACTGCAGCCGCGCGAGATCGAACGCACGATCAAGAAGCTGCGCCAACTGCGCCCGGCCGCCATCGCGATCGGGTTCCTGCATTCGCCGGCGGCGCCCGAGGACGAACAGCGCATCGCCGCGGCAGTGCGCAAAGCGCTGCCCTTGGTGCCGGTGACCTGCAGCGCCGAACTGCTGCCGGCCTTCGGCGAGTACGAACGCTTCACCGCCGCGATCCTCAACGCCGCGATCGCCCCGGTCGTCGGCGGTTACACACGGCGTCTCGCGGCCGGGATCGGCCACGGCCAACTGCGGCTGTTGCGCAGCAGCCTCGGCATCCTGCCCCCCGCCGAAGCCGCGGCGTTTCCCGCGCGGGCGATGTTCTCGGGACCAGCCGGCGGCGTGTTGGCGACTGCGCAAGTGGCCGCGCGCGCCGGTTTCGAACGCGCAGTCGCGTTCGACATGGGCGGCACTTCGGCGGACGTCTGCCTCGTGCAAGCCGGCAGCACCAGCAACGACGAAGGCACGATTGCCGGCCTGCCGCTGCCGTTGCCGACCGTCGCGGTGCACACGGTTGGCTGCGGCGGCGGCAGCATCGCCTACGTCGACGCCGGCGGTTCGCTGCGCGTAGGGCCGCAGAGCGCCGGCGCCGATCCGGGCCCCGCCTGTTACGGCAAGGGTAGCGAGCCAACGGTCACCGACGCCCACCTCGTGCTCGGCCATCTCGGCCCGGATACGCTGCTCCAGGGCGCCTTCCCGATCGACGTTGACGCCGCCGTCCGCGCCATCGAACGGCTCGGCAAGCGCCTTGGGCTCGACGCCACCACGACGGCGCGCGGCATTCTCACGATCGCCGATGTGACGATGGCCCGGGCGATCCTCGTGATCACCGCCGAGCGCGCTGTCGATCCGAGCCAGGTCCCCCTCTGCGCCTACGGTGGCGCTGGCGGCCTTCACGCCGCGGGCCTCATGGCGCGCCTGCAGATGCCGCGCGCGTTGATGCCACTCCACCCGGGTGCGTTCTCGGCGCTCGGTCTCTGCCTCGCTGGCGAAGCCAACGAACGCAGCGAAGCGGTGCGGCTCTGCGTGGACCGCGCCGGCCTTGCGAGACTACGTTCGCTCGGACGCGAACTCGCGCAACAGGCGAGCGAAGGCATCGCCGGCCGCGCGCGTCAGCGCGTCGAAGTGCTCGTGCGCTACCGCGGTCAAGGTGCTGGCCTGTGGCTGCCATTCTCCGCACGTCTGGCCGCCGCGTTCGCCGCCGAACACCAACGCCGCTACGGCTTCCTCGCCGAAACCTCCCTCGAAGTCGTGCAGGTTCGCGCGCGCGCCGAGACGCCGGCACGACCGTTCCCGA
>JADZDL010000303.1 GCA_020851075.1 Planctomycetota bacterium
GTGCGCCAACAACTACCTCGGCCTCGCCAATGACCAGGGTCTGCGCGCGGCGGCCAAGGCCGCGATCGACTCGCACGGCATGGGCCTCGCCAGCGTGCGCTTCATCTGCGGCACGCAGGACATCCACAAGACCCTCGAACAGAAGGTCAGCGCGTTCCTCGGCACCGAGGACACGATCCTCTACAGCTCGTGCTTCGACGCCAACGGCGGCTTGTTCGAGACCTTGATGGGCGAACAGGACGCGATCATCAGCGACAGCCTCAACCACGCGTCGATCATCGACGGCATCCGCCTCAGCAAGGCGCAGCGTTATCGCTACCAGAACGGCGACATGCAGGAGCTCGAACAGCACCTGCAGGCCGCGGCCGGCGCGCGCAGCCGCATGATCGTGACCGACGGCGTCTTCTCGATGGACGGTTTCGTCGCCAAGCTGCCGCAGATCTGCGACCTCGCCGAGAAGTACCAGGCGATGGTCATGGTCGACGACAGCCACGCCACAGGCTTCTTTGGCCCAACGGGCCGCGGCACGCCCGAGTACCACGGCGTGCAGAAGCGCATCGACATCATGACGAGCACGCTCGGCAAGGCGCTGGGTGGCGCCGCCGGTGGTTTTACGACCGGCAAGAAGGAGGTCATCGACCTGCTGCGCAACCGCAGCCGGCCGTACCTGTTCTCCAACACGCTCGCCCCGGCCATCGTCGGCTCGACGATCGCATGCCTCGACAAGCTGTCGGCGACGACGGCATTGCGCGACAAGCTCGCCAACAACACGAAGTTCTTCCGCGAAGCGATGACCAAGGCCGGCTTCGCGATCGTGCCAGGGGAGCATCCCATCTGCCCGATCATGCTCGGCGACGCGAAACTCGCAGTGGAAATGGCGTCGCGCATGCTGCAAGAAGGGGTCTACGTGATCGGCTTCTGCTTCCCGGTCGTGCCCAAGGGCAAGGCCCGCATTCGCGTGCAGATCAGCGCCGCGCACGAAATCCCCCAACTCGAGACTGCCGTTGCCGCGTTTGCGAAGGTCGGCAAGCAGCTCGGTGTCATCGCATGAAGATCGACCTCGACAAACTGCGCCAATCGGGCCGCATCTCGGCCACTGCCCTGGCCCACGGCCGCAAGCTCATCGTTCCCGGCGCCAAGCTCGAGGACATCCAGAACGAAGTCGAACGCGTGATTCGCGAGATGGGCGGCTCGCCCGCGTTCCCGGCCCAGAGTTCGCGCAACCACATCGCCGCGCACTACTGCTCGCCGCCCGGTGACGCGACGACCGTGCAAGCCGGCGATATCGTCAAGCTCGACTGCGGCACCCACGTCGACGGCTACGTCACCGACAATGCGACCACGGTCGACCTGCGCGACGGTGAGAACTCGCTGCTGTGCGCGGCGAGCAGGATGGCGCTCGAGAACGCCATTGCCGTCATGGGCCCCGGCGCTTCGCTGACCGAAGTCGGTCGCCAGATCGAAACGACGATCGGTTCGCTCGGCTTCAAACCCGTGCGCAACCTGACCGGCCACGGCGTCGCGCGCTACACGATCCACTGCGCGCCGTCGGTGCCCAACTACGCCGACAGCAAAGCGCCGCGCCTGCGCGCCAACATGACGATCGCCTGTGAGCCGTTTGCGAGCGACGGCAAGGGCATGATCGACGTCGACGGCAAGGCCGAGGTGTTCATGCTGCGCAGGGACGTGCGACCAAAGGACAACCTGCCCGCGGATCTCGCCAAGGCGATGGAGCAAACCGAAGGCCTGCCGTTCGCGCGGCGCGATCTGGTGCGCTGGCTCGGTTCGCTGCAGAAGTGTGAAGACGCGCTCAAGGTCCTCTACAAGAAGGACCTCGTCGACGACTACCCGCCGCTGTGCGAACGCCCCGGCGTGCGCATCGCCCAGTTTGAGCACACGATCTTCATCCACGAGAACGGCGCCGAAGTGCTCACGCGACTGCCCGACTAGGCACGCGCATTTGTCGCATGGTTGCCGCAGGCCTATTTCTGGGCTTGCCCTGCTATCCTGGCCGCATGCTGCTGACCACGCTGTTGGTGCTGGCCCTCCCCCAGCAAACCTCCCCCCAGCAACCTGGCGCCGCGGCGACCCGGGTCACGCTCACGCCGATGACGGCCAAGCCGGGTGAGAACCTGCCGTGGAGTCCCAAGGGTGCCAAGGTAGACCTTCGGCGCGACGGCGAGGCGCTGACCGGTGCGTTCGCGCTGGGCCCGACCGGACCCTCCGGCCCCAAAGCGGTCGCCGTCCGCCTCGAACACGCCGCCAGCTCGACCCACTTTGACGTGCTCTCGATCGACCTCGACCGCGACGGCAAGTTTGGGGCGGAAGAACGTCTGACGACCACCGCCAAGGATACGCGCGGCAAGTGGTGGTCCAGCTTTGACGCCACCGTGCAGGTGCCCTTCGCCGCGGATACCAAAGCCGAGGCGAACCAGAAGGCCACGAGCGTTCCCTACGCGATGGCGCTCTGGTTTGTCGAGGACCCGAAGGAGCCAACCGCCCCACCGACCCTGCGCTGGTCGCGCCGCGGCTGGTTTGAGGGCAAGGCGCAGATCGGCGGCAAGGACGTGTTTGTGCTGGTGAGCGAGATGGCGCTCGATGGCGTGATCACCGCGGAAGATTCGTGGGCTCTGGCCACCGACCGCAAACTGCTGCTCGCCGCCGGCCCGCGCGACCTCGCTGGCCACTGCTGGCTCGAAGATCGCGCCTACCGAGCCACCAAGATCGCGGCGAACGGACTCTCGCTCGAGCTCGTACCGTTCGACCCGAGCACCACGGAGGCCGAAGAGAAGGCCAACGCCGACATCTACAAGCCTGACCGCGAAGCGAAGCGCGCGATCCAACCACTCGCGTTCGCTACCGACTTTGCGAAGGCCCAGGCGCAGGCCAAGAAGGACAAGAAGCGCCTGGTCGTCGACTTCGCGACCACGTGGTGCGGCCCCTGCAAGCTCATGGACCAGTTCGTCTACACGGCCGAAGACGTCGTGAACGCGGCCAAGGACGTGGTCTGCGTCAAACTGGATGGCGACGTCGAGCGCGAACTCGTGAAGCGCTTTGCGATCACCGCCTACCCGACCATGCTGCTGCTCGAAGCCGACGGCACCGAAGTGCGGCGCGAAGTCGGCTACCAGAGCGTGGCGGCGACGGTGAAGTTCCTCGCCAGGTGAGTCAGCCCGCGCCACGCGCGGGCTCGTAACTCAGCCTCAGCCACCGCTGCGCGGCTGGCCCTTCGGCGGCACCCCGCACGAGGTCGCCTTCTTCGCCCCGCGCCCGTCCGCGACAATGCGCTCGGCAAGGCGATCCGCGGCATCGCTCGGCGGAATGCGCTCTTCCTTGGCGATCGTCCACAGCTCCTTCAGCGCCTGCGGAATGCGCTCGATCTTGCCGAGCGCGATCTTCTCGTCGTAACCACCCGGGTTGAACTCGACCGAGACGTTGATGATGCCGCCGGCGTTGATCACGTAGTCCGGGGCATACAGGATGTTGCGATCGGCGAGCGCCTTGCCGTGGCGCGGTTCGAGCAGCAGGTTGTTGGCCGCACCCGCGACGATCGGCGTGTTCAACGCCGCAATCGACTCATCGTGCAGGATCGCGCCGAGTGCGCACGGTGCGAACACATCGCACTTCATGGTCATGATCTCGGCTTCGCCGGTCGGGATCAGGCCGATCTCCTGCTCGAGCTGCTTCAGACGCTCGGTGTTGCGATCGGCGCCATAGACCTTCGCGCCGGCTTCGACGAGGCGCTTGGCGAGGGCCGAACCCACGGCACCAGTGCCCTGGATCGCCACGGTGCGCCCCTTGCAGCTGTCGTTGCCAAACACCCAGCCCAGCGCCGCTCGCACACCGAGGAACACGCCGTAGGCCGTGTACGGCGACGGGTTACCGCTGCCGCCGTCCTTGCGTTCGAGGCCCGTCACGTGCTTGGTCGCGCGGCGGATGATCTCGAGGTCCTGGACCGACGTGTTGACGTCCTCGGCGGTGATGTACTTGCCACCGACCGCTTCGATGAACCGCCCCATCGCGAGGTAGAGCGCCTCGGACTTGATCTTCTTCGGGTCCCCGATCATGACCGCCTTGCCGCCGCCGAGCCCCGTGTGGGCCACCGCCGACTTGAAGGTCATGCCGCGCGACAGGCGCTTCACATCGAACAGGGCCTCCTCTTCGGAGGCGTAGGGCCACATGCGGAGGCCACCCAACGCCGGGCCGAGGGTGGTGTCGTGCACGGCGATGATCGCGTGCAGGCCACAGGAGGGGTCGATGCCGCGGACGACGCGTTCGTAGCCGGCAACGGGGATATCGGTGATCTGGAGGGTCTCGGTCACGGGTCCTTGGAGGGTAGGCCGCAAAGAAGGGCAAGGATGATAGAGGTAGCGGGGTGCTGGCGCCATGCTCCGAAGGACGGAGTCCCGCGGTGAGCCCCTTGCGGCCGACCGCGGAAGACAGGACCATGGCCAGCTACCGTCCCCCGGTCCGGTAGTATCGGATCCGCAATCAGGCAGAAGGAGCAAACTCGTGCTGATACGCCTCGCCGTGCTCGTCGTGGCCGAACTCGCAGCCGTCACCTTCCTCGGTTTTCAGGTCGCCGCGTCGCCCGGTCCTGCCAACCTCCCGCCGACCATGGAGGCGGCCGAGCCAACCAAGGAGAGCCCTCCGACCGCCGGCACCGACCTCACGCCAACGGCACGAACGCCGGCGCCAAACCAGGCCGCGGAAACAGCCCAACGCACCGAGATCGTGGCGAAATGGAATGCCGACGACCCGCTCGGCATCCTGCTGTGCGGCACCGTGCGCTGGGCGGACGGGCGGGTCGTGGCCGAACCGTCCCTGTCGTGCCAGGTCGGGGATCGATATGCCGCCGCGAGTTCGGCCAAGGACGGCACGTTCGCGCTGGCTGGACTCCAGCCCGGAGTGTTCACGTTGAGCGTGCGCGCGGATGGCGCCGTCGAGACCAAGGTCGAACTCACGCTCACCGACGACGCGGTGCAAAACCATGACTTCACGCTCGACCCGTCGTTCCCCGTGCGCGTGAAGATCGAGACGCCCGACGGCAAGGATGGCACCAGCGCGCTGCGAATGACCTTGCGCGCCGGAATCGGCTTTCATGTCGTCGGCCAGCGCGAGCGCTTTCCCGACCACCTCGCACCAACGGACTACGGCGTGGTGTTTGTGGGGGACGCCAAGTGGGACGGCGAGATGAACCCAAAGGATGGGTTTGCGGGCACGCTCTCATTTGCCCAGGCGCCGCCCTCCCATATCGCCCTGCTGCTGCGCAATGCCGTGCTCGACCAACAGGTCGTGCAGCCGGGGCAGCAGGATGTGAAGTTCGTGGTCGACATGGACGCCGTGAAGAAGCGGCTCGCCTCCGCAACGCTTCGCGTCGTCGACGCCGACACGGGGGAGCCGATCACGGATGCCCGCGTCATGCTGAGCTCCTCCTCTGGTAGTGGACCGGGCGGCAAACTCGACGCAACCGGCAAGACCACGGTCGAGAACCTCGCACCTGGACTGCTGCGCTGCCAGATCCACGCCAAAGACCACGAGCAGTACTCCTCCACGGTCCGCATCGCGTCTGGCCAGCACCTCGACCTCGGCGAGGTCCGGCTCGGCAAAGCAACCCCGCTCACCGGCAAGGTACTCGACGCGGATGGCAAACCCGCCAACGCGACGATCACCTGGACGGAACTCAAGTGGCGAACGACGCCGACGAAGTTCGTGAGCAACCGGACGGCGCGCACCGAAGCCGATGGCACGTTCTCGTTGTGGGGAACAGGGCGCGGCCTCCTCGCCGTGCAGGCGCGCAGCCCCGAAGGCCTGCTCGCGGTCGGCGTGTTTGACAATCCGTCGGCTGCGGGCATCGAACTGCGGCTCGGCACGCCCGGCGAGTGCACGGTGACGCGACCCGACGACCTCACGCGCACCTTCACGCTCACGTTCTACGACGCGCAGAAGCGCCCCATCGCCGCCAACACCTACGAGCCGCGGCAACGCACGTCGAAAGTGAAGCTGCCGATGGGCGACTACACGTTTGAGGTGCACGACGACCAGGATCGGCTCCTGCAGAGCGGGGCGATGACGTTTGGCTCGACCCCAACCAAGCTGGAAATCCGATGACCCCCAACTCGCCCCTTGTGCGCTCCTTGCAGCTGCTTGCGGCTGCCCTCGGCATCACCATGGTCGTGCTCGCTGGTGTCTGGTTGGGACAGGACTCGCCGCCGCCGGCGATTGCCCCATCGCGAGCAACCCCGTCGGTCGCCGAGACTCCCGTCGTGGCCGCTTCGGCCAGGCTCGAGGACACCGCGGTCGTGCCGGCTGCCAACACGCCGCTAGCCAGCACCGCGACGAACGCCCCAGGCCCGCAGGCGCCAACGAGCGCGGTGCTGGTCGGTTGCGTGAAGCGCCCCGATGGCTCACTCGTCAAACAGGGTTTCCTGTGGCTCAATCAAGACGGCAAGAACCTCGAGACTGCACAACTGCAACTGGGCCGCGGCACCTTCGTGTTTGCAGGGCTTGCCCCGGGCACCTACCAGATCAAGTCGCGCATTGAGGACGAACTCGAAGTCGCGGTGGCCGTGACCGTGACCCTGCCGCGCACACGATTCGACATCACCCTGCCCGATCGTTGGCAACTGCAGGTGAATGCGGTGACGGCCGATGGCTCCCCGCTGATTGCAGCCGCGGCCAAAGCCGTCCCGGAATCAGGTAGCGCCCTGGATCTGTCCGCCTGCGCCTTTCGCGAACCACTGAGCGGCGACCTGCCGCCTTCGAACCTCAACGAGTTCAAGGCCGGTCTCGGCACCTTCCGCGACAACCAGTTCTTCCGGAACGAAACCAAACCGCTGCCGAAGCAGACGATCGGCATACTGACCCTGCCACCCGGAAATCCCGTTTCCGTGGCGTTGACGATGCGCAACGTGGTGATCGCCCAACAGACGGCGACGCCCGGACAAACCGAACTCACGTTTACGCTGACGGTCGATGCCCTGCTCAAGAAGACGGCGACGGTGAAGTTGCGCGTCGTCGACGAAACCGGCGCCCCGGTGGTCGGAGCACGCGTCGCCCTCAACGACGCCCAGACGGCCGGTGGTGGCCAGCCTACGGATGCCGAAGGACGCGTGACGCTGCGGTACCTGAAGCCTGGGCGCCTCGGGCTCGAACTGTGGCAGAAGGAACTCGCGGCGCCGCCTATGCAACTCGACGTGCTGGCCGGCGCCGACCTCGACCTCGGCGACATCGTGATGAAGAAGGCGATCACGGTCGAGATGGCCATTGGTAACCTCGGCAAGAGAGGCTCGCTTCGCCTGCGCTGGCTGGATGGCAGCAACCCTTCCGGAGCGGCGGGCAAAGCGCAGCATTACTCGACGGAGCATGGCGCCTCACAGAAGCTGAACCTCTACCCCGGGCGGCACTCAGTATTCGCGGAGGGCCCCGCGGGCGTGGCCCTGTTCGTGCTCGACACCGCGGCCTTGCCGGCCCAACCCATCCACATCGATCTGAAGCCGGCGGCGGACCTGCGCATCGTCAGCCGGGTCGCGACGAGCTTCACGAGGATTATGATACGCCACGAGAGTGGTGCCATCATGTTCGAGTACGACCACAACGGCATCGCCGACTATGTCGTCAACCTCCCACCTGGCAACTACGAGGCGGAGTTGGCCGATGCCTCGGGGGCCACGTCGAAGCGCTCGATCAACCTGACGCGCGAAGGCGCCGTTCTCACGGTGCCGTAGACGTCACGGAAACCAGACCACTGCCCGATCCGGCACGTTCGGATCGATGTGCAACACGCCCGTGAGCACACCGGAATTCGTCGTCGTCACGCGCACGATCAGCCCTTCGTGATCCGCACCCGACGGCGGCCCACCATCGGTGTCGCAGTCAAACAGGAACGTCTTGCCCGGCGTGAACGCCTGGAACACAAACCGCAGGTCTTGCGTGTAGCCCGCCGCGTCGGGCGGCACGCTGAAGCCCACGCCGCTGCTCTCACCCGCCAGGTGGAACGGCGCCGTGTAGACACCGGGTGCGGTGAAGTCGAGCCCGCACAGCGCGGCGCTGCCATTGCGATAGGTGCCGAGGAACCCAGGCGTAGCACTGTTGCCGCCGTCGAAACGGTCATTCATCGCGTTCTGGTCGATATCGAAGCGCTGCAGCGCCCCCATGCCGGTGGCCCCGATCGTCGAGATCTCGACGGCCGTGATCGCGCCGTGCGTGTGCAGCGCGTCGCTGCGAACGGTCCAGAATGGTGCGCTCGTGCCTGCGTTGAAGCTGGTCGCCCCTTCGGCCGCGACGACGATGCCACGTTCGCCCGAGTTCGCCTGCCAGTTGGCTTCGTTGGTCGACGCAATCGACGCCTGCGGGCTCGCGGGCTCGAGGTAGAGCGCCTGGATGCGGAACAGGTCGCCGTTTGCCGGCCCCATCGACAGTGGCAATGTCCACGACTGCGTGGCACCGATCGCCCCGGTCGTGATGAGGAAACTCGACGTCGAGGGCGTGCTCAGCGCGTTGAGGGACCGATGCTCCCAAAGCAGGCCCGCACCGGGCAGCAGCAGCGAGAGGTTGGTGTAGGCGTCGCGATTGGCGTCGAAATAGACGTTGAACACGAACCAGACCGGCCAGCCGTTGCGCGTTCCAGTCGGATCGACGATGCGGAAATCGAGCGCGTCGCCGGCCCAGAACGACGCCGTGCCGGTGTCCGTCGGGCCGCCGTTGATGCCGACTTCGAGCCGCGGTTCGTTCCAGCCGAGCACGCCCTGGAACAGGTGCAGGCGCTGCACGCCGACGTGGTCCGCGGCGCCTTGCGTGAGCGAGACGAGCGCACTGCGCACCGGCCAGTATTCGTGGTGGAACGCATTGGGGCTCGCCAGCGACAAGCCGCCGGGCGACCCCGCCGCCACCGGTGCGATGCGATGCCCGGTCGGCGCCATCGTGACCCGATCGAGCTCTTCGATCTGGCCGTTGGGCCCCGCATAGACCCACGGATTGCCCGTGATCGGATCGATCGCGAGTCCGTAGGCCGACCAACCCTGGTACGGGTAGGTCGCGAGCACGTTGCCCGCAAAGTCGATCTCGAAGATCGGGCTGCCAAAGTCGGCGACCAGCAGCGAACCGTTGCCGCCGTTGCCGTTCTTGTCGAGGGCGATCGCGCGGAACACTGCGAGCTGCGCCCCCACCGGTCCCCTGATCGGCTGCACGATCGTCTGCGGGCCGTTGGCCGCGAGGATGACGTTCACGAGCGCACCCGCCGGATCGAACACGCTGATGCCAAACTCGCTGCCGCCGAGCAGGCTCTGGCCGTCAAACTCGAGATCGCGAATGCCAAAACCGCTGGCGTCGTGCACGGACGGTTGCGCAAACGTCGCCCGCAGCACCCCACCATGGTCGATCTTGTAGATCACATGCGGCGGCAACCCCGAAGGCGACGATGCACTCACGAAGTACTCGCCCGAACGATCGTCGACGGCGACACCGAGGTGCGTGAGGTTGCCCGTCAACGGGTCGACCGACATGTCCCCGTAGATCGCGCCAAAGCCGGCTCCGTTCCTGGTCGGAGTCTGGGCCTGCGCGTCACCACCGCACAGTGCGGCGAGCGCGAAGAGGAACGCGGCGAGTCGGGGGCGAGGGCACATCAGCGCCACAAGTATGGCATGCCCGGGCGACACCGCGAGCAGTTCCCGCAACCTCGCGATTCCCCTGCGGCGCATCGGGCGGCGGCAACCCTTGGCAAGGGCGCTGCCGCGGCTGGCGATCAGCGCGAACGCGCCGACACCATGACCTGCACCTGGACTTCCGCATCGCCGCGGCGAACGCGCACCGGCACGGACTTGCCGATCTTCAGCCCGCCCAACACTTCGACGTATTCTTCCATGGTCTTCACGGGCTTGCCCGCGAGCTCGACGATGAGGTCGCCGACCTGGATGCCGGCCTTCTCGGCCCCACCACCTTCGCGCAGATCGCCCACGGTGATGCCTTCGGCCTGTGCGTTGTAGTCAGGCCTGAGGCCGAGAGCTGGGCGCGCACCTTCGGTCTCGCCTGCCGTCGCGGCGGCTTCGGGCGCGGCGATTGCGGGCACGGACGGCGCGGCTACGGCCGGCACCTTCGGATGCTCCTTAGGCATCGTGCCCGTGCGCAAGGCTTCGCGCCGCGGGTCGACCACCGGTTCGGGCTGCTTCTCGACCACAACGACGTAGTCCGCGACCGCCCGATTCGACTCGTAGGTGTTGGCGTGGAGGTCCTCGACGGCCTCCGAAGACAACACGCGAATGTCCGCCGCCGGCATGCGGCTCTGGATGCGCGCGACGGTGCCGCGGCGATAGTCGCTGTGGAACTGGCCGCAGACGAGCACGACGAGCGGGTGGTCACCACGCTCCTTGCGCTCCTTCAGGTAGTCGACGATGGACTCGGCCATCGTGTCGTCCTTCAGGCACTGCGCCGCGTAGAAACGCTTCATGGCATCTTCGCCGAGCATGCCACCGTGCGTGCCCATCGTGGTCACGAAGGCATCCCAGTACTCATCCTCGGGCGCCGTCGTCTCGCGTGCGACATCGGGGTTGCCAGCGACGCTCGCGACACCTTCCTTGCTGACCTTGGTCGCCAGCGGGCGCGGCGCGTTGGCGGCGAGCACGACGAGGCTGTTCTGCTTCGCAAACTCGATAAAGGGCCGGTAATCAGTTTTATAATTTGGCCACGGGCGCGCTTTCGCGAGGAAGGTCTCCTCATCGATGAGGCCGCTCACGTACTGCAGCAGGACGGTCTGCACATCGCGTTCGAACATCTCCATCGCGAGCACCAGGTTGGGGCGCCGACCATGCAGCGCGCGCAGCAGTTCCTGATGTGTGCGATGCACGGCGTCCGAATCGTGCTGTTCGCCGAGCACCACGACATCGGCCTGGGCCAGCGCCGTCGCCACCTCCCCCACCGATTTGCTGTGGTCAGAACTGGTCATCACGAGCCGCGAAGGCGTAGCACAGGCTGCAGCAAGGGCCAGCAGCACGAGGGAGCCGAGGGTGCGCATGCCAGGATCAGACGGCCCCCACCCGCCGCGGGCAAGGCCCGGACCTTTGCGCTTTCGCGACAACGAAGCCTTTCGCCGCGCTCGCCACCCGCTTGAATGCGCTGCCCGGCCGCGCCCTGGAGCAAACCGCCGGTTCCCTGGCATGAAGATCACCACCTGGAACGTGAATGGACTGCGGGCCCGTCTGACCCATGTCATGGACTTTGTCCGCGACGTGCGCCCCGACGTGCTCTGCCTGCAGGAGACCAAGGTCGAGGACTCGCTGTTCCCGCGCGAGGCGCTCGAGGACGAAGGCTACAACGTCGAGTTCTTCGGCCAGAAGGGCTACAACGGCATGGCGATCCTCTCCCAGGAGCCGCTCGAGGAGGTCTACCGGGGCATGCCCGACGATCCGGCCGATGCCGAGCGGCGCGTGCTCGGGGCCACCGTGCGCGGCTACCATGTGCTCGACCTCTACGTCCCCAACGGTCAGGATCTCGGCACTGAGAAGTACCACTACAAACTCGACTGGCTGCGCCGCCTGCGTTGCTGGCTCGATTCCCGCTATGCCGCCAACGACAAGGTCGTCGTGGTCGGCGACTTCAACGTGACCCTCGACGATCGCGACGTGCATGACCCGGCCTGGTGGAACGGCAAGATCCTCTGCTCAGGCCCCGAACGCGAAGCGATGCGCAACGTGATGGCGTTTGGCCTCGAAGACTCGATGCGGCGCTTTGTTCTGGGTGGCGGCGTCTACACGTGGTGGCACTATCGCGCCGGCGCGGCCTTCGTCGACGATGGCCTGCGCATCGACTACGTGCTGTGTTCGCCACCGGCAATGGCGCGCTGCACAGGGGTCGTCGTGCACAAAGAACTGCGCCTGCAGAAGAGTCCGAGTGATCACGTGCCGGTGACCGCGACGTTCGCCTCTGACTGACGCCTCTGCCGGAGCAACGCTTGAGCCTGCGATGACCGACGCCAACGCAACGATCGTGACGAAGTCCCTCGGCCGCCACTTCGCGGGCAAATGGGCTGTGCGCAACCTCGATCTGTGCGTGTCAGCAGGCGAGATCTACGGGTTTCTCGGCCAGAACGGCGCTGGCAAGACGACCACGATCCGCATGCTGTCCGGGCTGCTGCGCCCAAGCGAAGGCACCGCCAGGATCACCGGCCTCGATCACCTGACCGGCGGTCGCGCGATCAAACAGCGCATCGGCCTCGTACCGGATACGCCGCCCATCTACGACTACCTGACCGGCCGCCAGTACGTGGCGCTCGTGGCGAGCCTCTGGCACATCGGCAAGAAGGACCGCGACGAACGCTGCGATCGCCTGTTCCACCTGCTCGCGCTCGACGAAGCCGCCGACGAACTCTGCAAGGGTTACTCACACGGCATGCGCAAGAAGGTGCACCTCGCGGCCGTGCTCACGACCGCGCCGCAGGTCTTGCTGCTCGATGAGCCGACCACGGGACTCGATCCCTTGAGCACCAAACGGCTGAAGGACCTGCTGCAGGAAGAAAGTGCCCGCGGCACGACGGTGCTGTTCAGCACGCACATGCTGGAGACCGCCGAGCAGATCTGCCACCGCGTCGGCATTCTCGCCAACGGCTGCTTGCGCGTCGAAGGCAGCGTCGCCGAGCTCCGGGCCCGCTTCGGCCACAGCTCCCTCGAGAACGTCTTCCTCGACCTCACGGCGGCCGCCGCAGCCGACCAGGAACCGCGCGGAGCCAACGATGGGCCTGCTGCAGGCTGATCTGCGCGCCCTCGCCAACCTGCCGAGCACCCCGGCGGGTCGACGCATCGCGATCAGCACGGTCACCGGGCTCGCGCTGCTCGGCATGATGTCCTGGTGGGGCTGCCGCGAAATGCTCACGCGGCCCGAACTGCTGCAGATGATGCAGGACCGATCGCCGGGCAATTCCCTGCGCGGCATGCTCGGATTTGCGCTGATGCCCTGTTCGGTGACGGCCACCTGGCTCGGGCTCGCGATCGCGCAGCGCCAGCTCTTCGAGTCCCAGGAACTCGTGTTGTGGCTCAGCGCCCCGATCCCGCGCGGGCGCGCGGCCGTGCAGGTGCTGCTGCGCGCCTGCTTCCTCTCGCTCATGTGGGGAACGGCACTCGCCGCGCCCATGCTCGTCGTGGTGCTGCGCAATGCAGATGCACCGGCAACTGCCTACCTGTTGATGCCGGTCGCGATGCTCGCCTGCGCGGTCCCGGTGATCGCCACCCTGCTCGCCGCGCAGATCCTGCTCGTGCGCTTTCTCGCCGGGCGCTGGCTGCGGCTGCTGTTTGCGCTGCTGAGCGCGCTCGCTTCGGTCGCTTTCTCGACGTGGTTGCTGATCGGCCTCTTCACGCCCGGCGGCGAACGCGCTGCCGAACTCGCCGCCGCCGCAACCACCCCCGGCCAGTTGCCGTGGCTGCTCGACACCGCAGCCGAACTGCTCACGAATGCCGCGCACAACACGCTGCACGGCAGCGCGTTCTTCCAACTCCTCGCCTGGGTGGCCGCCGCGTTGCTGCTGTTCGCAGCCACTTCGCTGCTGCATGCGCGCGCCGTAGAGAAGCACCAGCTCAGTGAAGGGCCGCTGTTCCTGCGCCGCAAGACGGCGTGGCCGAGCCGGATTTCGAGCGCCATCCGCCGCAAGGAGTTTGCGCAGGTGCTGCAGCAACCCGCTGCCCTGATCAGCTTCCTCGGCTTTGCGTTCCTCGTGATCACGCTCGTGCGCGAACAGGTGCTCGTGGGCGGTATCCTCGGCAATTGGCGATTGCCGCGCGAAGTTGCGCATCTAGGCGCGATGCTCATGCACTGGTGGCTCGCGGTGCTGCTCGTGCTCTACGCGCACATGGGCCGCCTCGCGATGTGGGACGGCGCCCAATGGTCGCTCTACATGAGCGCGCCGGCGCGTCCGGCGGCGATCCTCTGGGGTAAACTGCAGGCGATCGCGCTGTTCCTGCTGTGGCCACTGTTGCTCGTCGGCGCCGCCGGATCGCAGATCCTCGGCGCGAGCCCGTTCACGCTGTTGTTGTTCGCGGCAATCGCACTGGCCGGCACCGTGACGGCACTCGGCGTGCTCACGATCGTCGGCACTTCGCCGCGACTCATGCGGCCGGACGACGGTGGCCAGATCGTGCAGGGTAGCCGCAGTTTCCTCGCCGCGATGTTGCTCGTCATCGTCTTCGAACTCGCCTCCGCCCCCGCCGTGCAAGGTTGGTGGTGGCTGGCGGAATACCTGCGCCGCCGCCCGATGCGCGGCGAAGAACTGCTGCCCTACGCGCCCTGGGTCGTGGCGGCCGCCTGGCTGCTCGCCCTGGCGGTCGGCGGCATCGGCATCGGCATCGGCGTGCGCAACTACGGGCGGCTGTCGCGGCCGCGGTGAGCTGGCCGCGGCCCGGGCAACTGCATCCCAGGCCGAATCCAGCAGGATCCGCCGTTCCCGGCTAGGCTAGCGCCACCCGCGCCACGAACCTCCGCTGCGTCCATGACCCACAGACACCCCTACCTGCCGTGGTTGCTTGCGAGCCTGCTCGGGCCGAGCCTGCAACTCGCCGCCCAGGACGATCTGCGCGATCGCCTCGTGCGCACGGACGGCAAGGTCCTGACCGGGCGCCTCGTCACCCCGCATTCCCCCGACGAAATGCTGCTCCTGCAAGGCGGCAAGCGCGTGCGCGTCGCGCGCGCGGACCTCGCCAGTGTCGAACTCGTCGGCGATGCCATTCGCGAGTTCTGCGAACGGCGTCTGGCCATGAAGGACTCTGCGAAGGCACAGTGGTTTCTCGTCGACTGGGCCAACAGTCACGGGCTGCCCGGCCTAGCGCGCGCCCAGGCGATGCTGATCGTGCTCGACGATGACAGCCACGATGCCGCCCACGAGTTCCTCGGCCACAAGAAGATGAACAAGGGCTGGCTGTGGGAACTCGATGGTCGGCACGTGACGCGCGAGCAGTTCGAGAACTCGCTCGTGAAGAAGCCCATCGACCTGGTCGGCGAACGCTTCGTGCTGCGCTGCGATGGTGGCCTGCGCACCAACCTCGCGGCCCTGCTCGACCTCGAACACCTCGGTGTCGTCTTCCACGCCCAATTCGGCAAAGCCCTGCAATTGCGCGAATCGCTGATCCCGATGCGCATCGAGTGCAGCCGCAACGTGGAAGCGTTCCAGAAGTGGGGTTTCCGGCCGTTGCCCTACTACACGCCAGCCCCGCACGGCGATCTCGCGCGCACCTTCTACGCCGGTGCGTCGCCGATCCGGCCCCAGAAGCTGTTCTTCGTGGCCACGCAAGCGTTGTTGTACCACACGCTGATCGGCGACGTCGCGCGCAACAACGATCGCGATCGCGTCTGCCCGTGGCTCGAAATCGGACTGGGCATGTACATGGAGAACACCATGCAGGGCCCCGCCGGCTTCGCTGCGCCGGGAGCGCTGCGCGCGCAGGATCTGCAGGCGATGCAGGCGCTCGGCCGCGACTTCCGCATCACCCAATTGCTGCACCTGCCGATGTACGGCGGCTTCTACCTGCTCGACGACACGGCGACGGCCGTCAACTGGAGCGCCGCCGTCATGTTCGTCGCGTGGCTGCTCGATGCCGACAACGACCCGCCGACGCGCGAACCGTTCCTCACGTTCGTGCGCGAAGCGCTGGGCGAAAAGAAGGGCGACAGCAGTTCGGCCTTCGACAAGGTGATGGGCCGCCGCATCGAGGATCTCGAAGAGCCGTGGCTCAAATGGCTCAACACGAAGGCTGGTCGCTGACCAACGCCGCTGCCGCCGCGCGTTCGAGCGCTTCCCCTTCGAGGCGGCAGATGCGCCAATCGGACAACAACCGCGCGCCTTGCTGCTCGTAGAAGCCGATCGCGCCGGTATTCCAATCGAGCACGCACCAGTCCAGCCGTGGGCAGCCGCGCCGCTTCGCTTCGGCGGCGACCGCGCGCAACAACAGGAGGCCGATGCCGCGGCCGCGCTCTTCGGGCGCTACAAACAGATCCTCGAGGTGCAGGCACGGCTGCGTGCGAAACGTCGAGTAGGTCTGGAAGTAGAGCGCAAAACCCACGGGCTGCTGCGCACGTTCGGCGAGCAAGGCGCCGCAGGCCGGGGATGGCCCAAACAGATGTTCGTGCAGGCGTCGTTCGTCGAGGTCGAGCTGATGCTCGAGACGTTCGAAACGCGCCAGATCGCGGATGAAACGCGCGATATGCGGCACATCGGCTGGCGCCGCAGCGCGCACGCCGACCACACCAACGGGCTCGCTACCAGCCGGCAGGCCAGGATTCACGCGCGGTACGTGATGCGACCGCGAGTCAGGTCATAGGGCGACAGTTCGACCGTGACGCGATCGCCGGGAATGATGCGGATGTAGTGCTTGCGCATCTTGCCGGAAATGTGGGCGAGCACGATGTGGCCACCCTCGATCTGAATCCGGAACTTCGTATTGGCTAGGGTCTCGACGACCGTACCGTCCAGGACGATGGCTTCTTCTTTGGGCACAACAACTCCGTGAGCACTCGCGCGTGAACTGCCCCGCGGAACTTCCGCGAAACCTGACAGGTCCCGAACGAGTGGGCGAAGCATTCTAGGGGCCAACGGAAGCACGGATCAAGGTGCCAGATGGCCCATCGCAGCGATATCGCGGGTTCCGCAGGTGGCACAAGGGCCCAACCTGACGATTTCCCGGCCCGAGGAACGCAAGTGCAGCTTGCCTGAGGCCCTGGTAGAAGCGAGAGTTGCGTGCCAAGGAGATCCCCTTGCCACCGCGGTCCAACGCAAACGAACGGCGCGCCAAACCCCCTGCCGGGGACCGTTTTGGCGCCGACTACTATCGCCGCTTCTACGCCGATCCGCGGACGCGCGTGAGCGACCTCGCGGCGGTGCAGAAGCTGGCGGACTTCGTCGGCGGCTACCTGCGCTACCTGGAGGTCCCGGTCCGCACGATCCTCGACGTCGGTTGCGGCGTCGGCAACTGGCAGAAGGCCAGCAAGAAGATCTGGCCGCGAGCCCGCTACCACGGCCTCGAATACAGCCAACATCTCTGCGACCGCTTCGGCTGGACCCACGGCTCGATCGTCGACTTCGAGGCCACGTCGCTGCGCCCGGACGGCACTTTTGACTTCGTCGTATGCCAGGGTGTGCTGCAGTATCTGGACGATCGAGCGGCCACTGCGGCGATCGACAACCTCGGGGCCATGTGCAGCGGCGCGTTGTATCTCGAAGCGCTGACCGAGCTCGATTGGCGCGAAAACTGCGACCGCGCGCGCACCGATGGCAACGTGCACCTGCGCACTGGCACCTGGTATCGCAAGCGCCTGCGCAAACATTTCCTCGACTGTGGCGGCGGTCTGTTCTGCAGCCGCGCCGCCGGCGTTTCCTTGTTCGAACTCGAAGGCTCGTGATGGAGGCGCACGCGCGCAACGGATCCCAATGAGTGGCATGGACTTCTTTGGCCATCAGGCCCAGGCACAGGCAGCGACCCGCAAGCTCGTGATCCTGTTCGTCATCGCCGTGCTGGCGATCATCGGCTGCATCTACGCCGCGGCCACCACCGTCTTCGTCATCGCCGAACGCGGCAGCGCGTGGCAACCCGAAATACTCCTGTTCGTGACGCTGGGCACCCTGCTCATCGTCGGACTGGCCATGGCGTTCAAGACCGCGCAGTTGCGCAGCGGTGGCGGCAAGGTCGCCGAACTGCTCGGTGGCCGCCTCGTGCCGCCGGAGACGACCGACCCGCAAGAACGCATGCTGCGCAATCTCGTCGAGGAGATGGCGATCGCGTCGGGCGTGCCGGTGCCGCAGATCTACGTGCTGGACCAGGAAGAAGGCATAAACGCCTTCGCCGCCGGCTGGAGCCCCGCCGATGCCGCCATTGCCGTCACGCGCGGCTGCCTCGAACGTTTTGACCGCGACGAGCTGCAGGGCGTGATCGCGCATGAGTTCAGCCACGTGTTCCACGGCGACATGCGGCTCAATATCCGCCTCATGGGCGTGCTGTTCGGCATCGTCTGCATCGCCACCATTGGCCGCATTCTCGTCCAGGTCATCGGCCGCAGTGGTGCCCGCAGTTCCAACAACAAGGGCGCTGGTGGTGCGGTCGCCCTCGTGCTGTTCGGGGTCGCGCTGATCGTGATCGGCTACCTCGGCGTGCTGTTCGCGCGCCTCATCCAGGCGGCGGTCTCGCGCCAGCGCGAATACCTCGCCGACGCGAGTGCCGTGCAATACACGCGCAATCCGCGCGGCATCGGCATGGCGCTCGCCAAGATCGGCGGGCTCGGCGGGCAACTGCACAGTGCCCACACCGAAGAAGCGAGCCACATGCTGTTTGCCGACGGCATGAAGCGCTACTTCGGCGGCGGTTTTGCCACGCACCCCGCCATCGAAGAGCGCGTCGAACGCGTGCTGCCCGGCTTCAAGCGCCACCTCGCGAAGGACCCTTCGATGGAGAGTGCCGTCGCCGCGATTGCGCCTCCTGTAGGGGCGGCCGGGTTTGCGGGCGCGAGCGCCATGGCGGGACCGGCCCGCACGATCGATGCCGGCACGCTCGTTCGCAGCGCCGGCGAGCCGACGAGCGCCAGCGTGGACTCCGCGCGAACCCTGCTGCGCGACCTGCCGCTCGACCTCACCGCCGCCGCGCACGATCCCCAGCGGGCGCCAGCCCTGGTTCTCGCCTTGTTGCTCGATCACCACCCAGCGCGTCGCAAGAGCCAACTCGCGCCACTGGCCCAGCAGGATGCCGCGCTCGCGCACGAAGCCAGCGTGCTGTTCCAGGCGCGCATGCAGACGTCGCGGCGCGCGATGCTGCCGCTGCTCGGCATGGCGGTGCCGGCACTGCGCAGCCTGCCGAGCCCGACGCGCGCCCAGTTGCGCGCCTCGGCACGAGCCCTGGCCCTCGCCGACGAAGTGCTGTCGCCGTTTGAGTTCGCGCTGCTGCGGACCCTGGACCGCCACGTGCGTCTCGCAGGCGAACTGCCACAGCGGCCGCCGGGCCGGCCGGACTCCCTCGCCGACCACCTCACCGACGCCACGGTCGTGCTCTCCGCGCTAGCCCGCGTCGGTGCCGACGACGGCTCCAGCGATCACGAGGTCGCCGCCACCCGCGCCTTCGCGCAGGGCATGCTGGCCCTCGGCATGGCCGGCGCCGCGCAGTTGCTGCCGCGCGAACGCTGCTCGCTCGTCGAGCTCGAACGCGCCACCGAAGCGCTGGGCAGCGTCTCGCCCCTCGGCAAACGCAACCTGCTCGCGGCCTGCGCCGCCGCCACCGGTGCCGACGGTAGACTCTCGCCCGACGAAGCCGACCTGCTGCGCGCCCTCGCCGAAGGCTGGGATTGCCCGATTCCGCTCGTCACGACGCCCGAAGGCACCGCGGCGGCCGAAGTCGTCACAGACTGACGCGTTCGCCTTGCTCGGCGATCCGGAAGCCGCGCGCTTCGATCGCCGCGCGCAACGCCGCGTCGTGCAGCACCGGGTTGGTGTGGTTCAAGTGCAGGAACCGGATCGCGCCCGGCCGCTGCGCGGCGATTGCCGCGAGGCGCTCCATCGTGCGCACCATGAGGGGATGGCGGATCTCGGCGAGGTTGCGTTCGGGCAACTCGCTGCCGTCGTAGAAAGTGCCGTCCAGATAGGCGATCTCGACCCCCTCGAGCAGGCGTTCGAGCAAACCTGGCTCACGTTCCCACGCATCGACATCGGGCACGAACAAGACGCGCCGCTCCGGGCCTTCGATCACGTACGCCATCGTGTCGGAGAACTCGTCGCGATGCGGCACGGCGATGGCGCGCACGACCAAGCCAGGCCATGGCGAGAACGGCTCGCCCACCACAAACTCGCGCACCTCGATCTGCCGCAGTGCAACGAGCTGCCGCCAAGGGGCCTGTTCGCGCAGGAACGCGCCAAAACGCGGCGAACAGTGCACGGGCAGTTCGTGCGTCGAGGCCACTTCGCGGCCAAACCACGCAAGGCCCAGGTAGTGACCGATGTGCGCGTGCGTCACGACCACCGCGTCGAGCGGCTGCCGACCGCGGCCGTGCACCGCGGCCAGATCGTGCAACAGCGCCACCTGCTCTTCGATGCGCGGCGTTGCTTCGACCAGCAGTAGCCTGGCAGCGCGCCGATCGACGACACCGAGACTCGCCGGATACAGCACGCGCCCGGTCGCCCGCGCCGTCGCGCAGCACGCCCGTTCGCAGCCAAAATGCGGCAGCCCACCATCCTGCGCAATGCCGAGCACAAACAGCTCACACGCCGGTTCCGGCCTTGGCAAAGCACCAACGCACGCGGCCAGACAGATGAGCATGGACAGAGCCGCGCGGCGAAACATCGTTGGCATGGGCAGTCCGCCCATCCTCGGTGAATGGGCCTCCGGCCGCTATCCCAGCGCGGGACGGAGCCATGCGCAAGGAATCAACTCGCGCGCCAAGACGCCGATAGGAACGGCGCAGGCAAGGAGGCGTCGCCATGAACAAACTGGAACTCGGCTGGGCAGGAGCTGTGGCCACCACCGTGGCCGTGCTCGCCAACAGCAGTGCACCACCCTGGCTGCACGCGCTGGTGGCCGGCGGCGTGGCCCTGGTCGCGTTCCGGACCCTGCGCCGCATCAACCAGCGGCGCGCCGAAGGGCTCCGCGCGACCGAACTCGGCGCGGCGCTGCGGCGGCGCGACGAACAGCTCGCCCACACGGTGCACGAACTGCGCACGCCGCTGACTTCGGTCGTCACCGCGCTCGAGATGCTGCGCGAGGGTTACGCGAGTTCGCCCGACGAGATCGAGGAGTTCCTCGACCAGGCCAGCCTGTCGGCGCGGCACATGGGTTTCCTCGTCAATGACGTGCTCGACGAAGCCGCGCTGGCCGCCGGCCAGCTTCGCCTGCACCGCCAGAGCCACCGCGTGCGCGAGTTGCTGGGCGCCTCGCGCGACATGCTGGTGCTGCAGGCCCGATCGCGCGGCATCGACCTCACGTTTGGTGAGGCGAGCGGCGAACTGGCCGTCTGCACCGACGAACGGCGCTTCCTGCAGATCATGTTCAACCTCGTCGGCAACGCGCTGAAGTTCACCGCCCCGGGCGAAGCCGTCACGGTGCACGCGGAAGCCGGGCCCGCGGTGGTGCGCTTCGTGGTCGCGGACCACGGCGCCGGCGTGCCCTTGGAGGCGCGCGAGAAGCTGTTTTCGCCGTTCGGCAGCGCCCCGATGCGACCCGGACAGGCCGTCGCCGGAACCGGCTTGGGCCTGCACGTCTGCCGCCTGCTCGTCGAACAGCTGGGCGGCCGCATCGCCTACGAACCGGGCGCTGGCCGCGGTTCGGTGTTCTGGTTTGAGCAGCCCCTCGCGGTGTCCGAGTCACCGCCACTCGATTCCGCGGTTGCGCAGGTGGTGGTGGCGACTCGATGATGGGGCCATGCTCCGCCTTGGCATCGCTCCGCTGCTCGCCCTGCTGGCGTCCGCGGCACCCCCTCAAACGCCCGAGCCCAGAACGGCCCCGGCCGGCACCGACCCCTCGCTGCAGCAGTTTGGCAACCTGAGCAAGACGTTCCACGTCGACGTGCCCAAAGGGTGGCGCCAGATCAGCCCCAAGGAGGCGCTGCTGCTCAGCGAGAAGCCGACCACCCCGGTGGACCTGCGGCGCGCCGAACCCCGTTCTCAGTATGCAGTTGGCCCGGTCGACCAGTGGCTCTCGGGCGATCTTGGCGGGGCCTGGCTGTTGGTCACCGAGATCGGCGAAGAAGCGGTGATCCCCGAGGATTACGCCGCACAGCTTCGCGAGATGTGGCGGCAGCATAGTGAGGCTAACGGCATCGGCCAGGAGGTCTCGGACATCCAGCGCGAGAAGGTCGGGCCCCAACACCACCCGGTGATCACCGCCCGCCGCACCGCCTCGGCGCCAAACCTGCGCCCGACGCGCAGCCTCGATGTCTACGCCTCTTCCGGTCGCCAGCAGATCACGCTGTCCTTCACGACCTGGGCCGAAGAGTTCGACCGCTGGGAGCCGCGTTTTCGCACCTGGCTGCAGACCGCCGCGTTTGCGAGGCCGCCCAAGGAGGGGCAAAAGCTCTCCGATCGGCTCTGGACGCCACTCATCACCGGCGGAGTGGTAGCCATCCTGCTGATCGCTCTCTACAAGCACACCCATCGGGAACGTTGAGCCCCAGCGGCGCCGCGATACACTTCCGACGGCGCCTACCCCCTCCGGAAGGCCGTTCCCGGTCAGTCATCGGTCAAACCAGAGCCTGATTGCCTCGCCAAGGATCGGCCCCGTCACCACGG
The DNA here is from genome assembly GCA_020851075.1 of Planctomycetota bacterium. Classification (GTDB taxonomy): domain Bacteria; phylum Planctomycetota; class UBA1135; order UBA1135; family UBA2386; genus JADZDL01. The sequence goes on from JADZDL010000303.1 coordinate 22,229, forward strand.
GCGCCATTCGCCAACCTCCATCGCCTTGAAGAAGCAAGCCTCGCCGAAAGCGCCCCGCAATCTCGACAAGCACCTGTTCGAGTCGGGGCAGCAGTGTCACAAGCGACTCTGGTTGGACTATCACCAACCAGCTGTGGCCGAGACGTCGGCCACGCGCAGCGCGATGTCGAACGTGGGCCAGGAGTTGCTCACGCTCGCGCGCAGCGTGTTCCCGAAGGGCATCCTCATCGAAGGCAAGACGCTCGCGAAGGCCGCGGAAGCGACCCAGGAACAACTCGCCGCCGGCGCTACGGTACTGTTCGGCGCCGCCTTCCTCGCCGACGGCGTCGAAGTGCAGTCGGACATCCTCGTGGTCAACAAGGATGGCCAACTCGACCTCTACGAGATCAAGTCGGGCACCAAGATCAAACACCGCTACATCTTTGACCTCGCGCTGCAGATGCACGTCGTCGAAGCGAGCGGTCGCACGGTGCGCGCGGCGTTCCTGCTGCACATCAACCCCAAGTACACGCACAAGGAAGGGGTCCCCTACCCGCCGATGCAGCTGCTGCGCAGCGCCGACGTGACCACCAAGGTGCGCAAGCAGGTCGATCAGGTGAAGGTGCGCCTGCCGTACTTCCGGCGCGCGGTCGCCGACGACAGTGTGCTGGCGCTGCCGATGGGCACCTACTGCACGACGCCGTTCGCGTGCCCCCACCTCGCGCAATGCACGAAGGAAGGCCCACCGCTGCCGCTGCGCGAACTGCCCGAACTAACGCGCGCGCAGGAACTCGAGATGCACAAGGAAGGCATCGAAGAGCTCACCGCCGTCGACAGCAAGCGCCCCGGCCTCACGTTCAAGCAGCGCCGCACGCTGGCCAGCCTCGAACAGAAGGCGCCGATCCTCGAAGCATTCGTGCGCGAAGAACTGCGGCAATGCGCGCAGCCGCTGCACTTCCTGTCGATCGCGACGCTGACCGAGCCGCTGCCGCGCTTTGAAGCACAACGCCCCTGGCGACAGGTTCCCTACGCGTGGGGCGCCAACACGCTGCACAAGGACGGCCGGGTCGAAACCGCCTCGTTCTCGCACGCCGACCGCACCGACCCGCGCATCGATTTTGCGACGACCCTGGCCAAGCAGCTCGAGGTCGGCGGCACGATCGTCTGCTGGAACGACGAAACGCTGGAAGACTTGCGGGCCCTGCTCGAAGACCTGCCGACGGCCAAAGCCGCCGTGCGCACGATCATCGGCCGCCAGCACGTCGACATGATGAAGCTGTTTGACGCCGGCGTGTTCCATCCAGAACTGCGCACGCACAGCGACCTCGAAGCCAGCGTAGCGGTCCTGCTCCAGGACAAGAGCGGCGCCGAGCTAGCGCTCCACAACGAAGACGACCTGCGCGAAGCCATCGACAAAGCCGCGGCGCCGCGCATTCGCAGCACCACGAAGGACAAGATTGCGAGCGACATGAAGGCGTGGGTTGCCTGGCGCAGCGATCGACTGCTCCAGCTCTACCGCAAGTTCGCCGACATGCCGGACACGCGCAGCAAGCCCGCCGCCTCGGCCGAAAAACCTGCTGGCAAGGCCAAACCGCTGCCGAAGCCGCTGCCGAAACCCTCCTGATCGCGCACGATCAGGCCGCCGCGTAGGACGACAGCAGACCAGCGATTTCGCGCGCCTCGTCGAAGCGCCGCTGGAAGTCCTCGCGAATGCGCACGCCGAGCGCTCCCGCCGCCGTGCGGTTGCGATAGAGCGCGAGCACCTGCTTGGCCATCTCCTCTTCGTCGGCAAACAGCAGGCCCGTCTCCTTGTGGCGCAGCAACTCGCGGTTGCCGACGACGTCGGCCGCGATGACCGGCCGCCCGAGAATGCCGGCCTCGAGGATGGTCGGCGCCGCACCTTCGCTGAAGGAGGTGTTCAGCACGACATCCGCGTCGATGTAGGCGGCGCCCATGCGATCGTGCGCCAACGTCGGCAGCACGCGGACGCCCGGTTGTTGTTCGCACTGCGCGCGCAGTTCCTTCGCGTAGACCGGATCCTGATCGGGCCCCGCGAGGATCATCTCGAGGTCCGCACCCGCCGCACGCAAGACGCGCACGAGGGACATCGCCCGATGTTGCCCCTTGATGGGCCGCAACCCCCCGGGCAGGAACACGAGGAAACGATGCCGCGGAATGCCGAGCGAACGGCGTAGATCGGTGCCGGTCGTCGCCAACCGCACCGCCGCCCGCGGCACGACATCGATCTTGCCCACGGCGTCCGGAACCCGCTGTTCGACGAGCTCGCGCGCGCCTTCGTTGGGCACCATCACGCGCGAGGCGCGCCGAATGACCTCGCCGACGAGCACGCCGCGATCATCGACGACCATGTCGTGGTTGAGGTCTTCCCCGCTGAGCGAGACGATCCACGGCGTTCGCAACCCGAGCAGGGCAACCCCGGTGCGCAGTGCGTCGTGGGCGTGCACGATGTCGGGCTTGAAGCGACCGATGGTGCCTTCGAGCGACTGCTTGAGCCCACCTTCGGACGTGCCGCCGAACAGCTCGCAGAGGTGGCCTCGCTGTTGTAGGCCCTCGCGATACCGAGTGACGGTTGCAATGCCGCCCAGGTGCAAGTGGGTCGGCGAGGGTGTCATCAAAAGCACCTTCATCCACGGCCACTTTCGGCAAAACCCCCGCCCCCGCCTTTACCTGCGTTTCTGCGGTCCCGTCTGCCGGCCTTTCTACCTGCCCTTCGGCGAACAGGCCTTGCGCAGCGCCTTCGCCCGCGCGAGGTCCACCGGCGCGGCTACGAGACCACCCCGCTTGCAGTAGGTGCCGACGATCGCGCCATCACAACGGGGCCACAACTCGGCCGCATTGGCCTCACTGAGCCCCGAACCGATCCAGATCGGGAATCGCCCCACCGCCGCGCGCACGGTGTCGAGCAATGCAACATCGACCGGTTCGCCCGTGCGGCTGCCAGACAACACGAGCCCCGCGGCCCCCGAACGCTCGGCGAGGTCCTTCGCCGCAGTCGCCACATCCAGCGGCACCAGCGGCGCAGCGTGCTTGACGAGGAAGTCGGCCAGCACCTCGACGTTGCTGCGCAGCTGCCGGCGATAGGCAAACAACCGCGCCGCCTCGCCTTCGATGATGCCCTGGTCGGTCACGTAGGCCGACGCGAGCACGTTGACGCGAATCCAGCGAGCGCCGGCCACGCTGGCGGCCCCCAACGCGGCCAGGCCATCGTTGCGCAGGCAATTGATCGCCACCGGCAGGTCGAAGTCCGTCTTGATCCGATGCGCGACGAGCGCCAGCGCGGCAGGCACATCGGGAGTCACGGGATCGTCGCGCGTGCCCTTGTGGAACGGCACGTCGCCGAAGTTTTCGACCACTACCCCGTCGAAGCCGGCCCGCGCAAACACCTTGGCATCCGCCAACGCCGCCTTGATCACGGCCGCCATCGAGTCGTGGTTGGCACTGGCCGGCAGCGCGCCGAGGTGCACTACACCGAGCAGGGGCTTCGTCATCGTCATCCTGCAAACAAGCTGCGCAGCCAGGTCCGGTAGCCGCCCCACGTGCGCGCGTGTTTGCGGGCCTCGGCGAGCATCGTGCGCGCTTCGTCTCGCTTGCCCGCCCGCAGCAGGTCGGCCGCCATCTCGACGCGCACCTCCGCGCGACGGCGACGCACGAGATTCTCGAAGTGCGCCTCGCCCGCATACGCGGCGCCGACCTTGTCGAGCACCCGATCGACGCCGGATACCAGGTGCGGATTGCAGATCTGGCCGGGGCCGTGCAGACGGTAGAACGTCAACGCCTCGGGCAGATAGGCGATCGGCTCGCGCTGCGACAAACGCAGCCACATGTCGTAATCCTCGGTGCCGAACAGTTCGCGCTCGGCATCGAACCCGCCCACGGCGAGCACGGCTTCGCGACGCGCCACGACCGAGCTCAACACGATCGGGTTCGAACTCAGCAGCAGCTCCGTCGTCATCACCGTCGGCAGCATCTGCCGTTCGTTCCGGCGCCGCTCGACCCGGTCCCCGCGCACAAGCCACGCATCCGTGGCAATGCAGGCAGCACCCAGCTCGCGCAGTTGGTCGAGCGATCGTTCGATCTTGTCGAGCGCGTACCAATCGTCCGCGTCGAGGAACGCAAGATACTCAGTGGTGGCCGCCGCGATGCCGCGGTTGCGAGCCGCACCGGGTCCGGCCCGCTCCTGCCGGATGCAGGTGACCCCGTTGCGTTCAGCGATCGCCGAGGTGCCGTCAGTCGAACCGTCATCGACAACGATGACCTGCACTGGCAGCACGGTCTGCTGCTTCAGCGAGTCCAGCGTCACCTGCAGGTAGGCGCCGGCATTGAACGCCGGAATGATCACGGCTACGGAAGCGCTGCGCGTCAAGCAAGCCACCCTCGCGGCACGCCGCGAACGTCACCCAGCCTTTCGATACAACGTCCAGACACAGTAGGAATGAAACCCGGCGGAGGGGCTGCGAACAAGCGGAACACGCTCCGGTCGACCCGAACCATCGGCATCTCACCAGGGCAGTTCGGACGCCGCGAAGTCTTCCTGGATCTGGGTCAACAACTCTTCGACCCGCGTCGGGTCGAGTCCGATCTGGTCGTAGACCTCGTGATCGAGCTGCGACAGCGTCGTTCCGACGGTCGACGGCGTGCCCGCGCGCCAGGCCAACTGGTCGGCCAGATGGATGAGCGAGCTCAGCGACCGGTGGAACGGGTCGCGCGAGGGAGCATGGTGGTAGCGAATCGCAATCGCGAGGTCTTCGGGCAGGAACCACTTGATCGCCAGCACCGACCCGACGTCGCTGTGCGTGAAGCCAAAATCCTCCTGTTCGACCTCCGTCTCGGGCCGCTTCTGCTGCACGGACTTGCGCAGCATCGCGAGATACCGCGGGGCGGCCTTCTCCATGAGGATGATCTTGCCGATGTCATGCAGCAACCCGGCGATGTAGATGTCCTCGGGGTGAGTCGCTGCAAACACCGCCGAACTGCTACCGAGCACGCGCGCCGCGACCCCGGTGAACACGGCGTGGCGCCAGAAGGCCAGCGGGTCGAAGTGCTGGATCTTCTCCTTGCGCTTGCCGAACACCGAGAAGACCGCCGCCTTGAGGGCGACCTTCTTGGTCATGTTGAAGCCCATGACCGAGATCGCGAGGCTCACCGACGACACGCGCACCTGCAGGCCGTAGTAGGCCGAGTTGACGATGCGCAGGATATTCGTCGCGACGGCGGGGTCCTTCGACACCACGTTGGCGACGTCGTCGGCGGACGCGTCGGGGTCCGCGATGACATCGTTCAACTTCAGCAACACCTCCGGCATCGTCGGAAGTTCGATCGTGTTGTTGACGATGCCTAGGATTTGCGTCGATGGTCCGGCAGATTGCGACATGCGTAGCGCTCCGGACCTCCTATCGGGGTCTGGCAAGACAAGCTTGATGCCAACTCCCGTGCCACCGAACGTTTCCAGAACCGCAGGAACCCTGCCGCGGACCGCCTCGTGAAAGTGATCTTCTTGTGCCAACGCCTGCCCTGGCCCCCGGACCGCGGGGATCGCATCACCACGTGGCACTTCCGGCAGCACCTGCTCGCCCGGGGCGCCGAAGTGCACCTAGGCTGTTTCCAGGAGGAAGACCGCGACGCGGAGGGCGTGGCCTTCCTCAAACAACGCTGCGCCAGCGTCGTCGCCCCAAAGCTGGACCGCCGTGTACAGAAACTCACCAGCCTGCGCGGACTGCTCACCGGCGAAGCGCTGACGCTGCCGTTTTTCCGCCACCGGGAGCTGCACCGCGCCGTTCGCCAGTGGAGCGAAGCACCGCCGGATCTCGTCTACGTCTACTCGTCGTCGATGGCGCAGTACGCGATGGACACCAAAGCGCATGCGAAGGTCATGCAGTTTGCCGAACTCGATTCGGACAAGTGGCGTCAATACGCCACCAAGAGTGGCCTGCTCGGGCGGTGGATCTACGGGCGCGAAGCAAAACGCCTGCTCACGTTCGAGGCCACGGTCGCGCGCACGTTCTCGAGTTCGCTGGTCGTCAGCGACGTCGAGAAGGAACTCTTCCAGCAGCGCATTCCCGGCGTCGTGCCCGAGGTCCTGCCAAACGGCGTCGACGTCGAGCACTTCGCCACCGGCGGCGACAGCCAACGCCATGCGCACACCTGTGTGTTCACCGGCGTCATGGACTACGAACCCAACATCGACGGCGTGTGCTGGTTCGTCGAGCAGTGTTGGACGAAGATCCGCGCGCAGTTTGCCGACGCCCGCCTGCTCATCGTCGGCAGCAAGCCCACCGCAAAGGTGCAGGCGCTGGCCCAGGTGCCTGGCATCACGGTCACGGGGCGTGTGCCAACCACACCGCCTTACTTCGATCAGTCGGCGGTGGCCATCGCCCCACTTCGTCTCGCGCGCGGCGTGCAGAACAAAGTGCTCGAAGCGCTCAGCATGTCGCTGCCCGTGGTGTCCTCCCCGCAAGCAGCGCAGGGCCTCGGCGACGTTCCACCAAACATCCTCACGGTCGCCGAGACCGCCGAATCGACCATTCGCGGCGTCTGCGAGCTGTTTGCCGAGCCAGCGCGCGCCCGCGCCATCGGCACGGCCGCCGGCCAATGGGTGCGCAACACCTGGCGCTGGGAACGTATGTACGACCGCCTCGACACGCTGCTGCTGAAGCTCGGGGTCACGTTCCCCCAATAACGAGTCACCCGCTGAGCACGATCCTCGCTACTTCGGCGCCGCCGGCACGAGGCGGAAGATCTTGCCGTTCCTGCCACCAAACGCCGTGAACAGCAGTTCGCCGTCCGGTTCTTCGGCAAAGCTCGACGGCTGCATCGGCATGCGCGCGAGCGTCTGCACGACGTGCTTGCCACCCGCACGATCCTCGCGCACCGACCACACCCGGAAGGACATGTAGTCGGCGTAGACGAACGCCCCCTGCAGCCCTTCGATCTTCTTGCCGCGATAGACGTGGCCGCCCGTGATCGACAGGCCCTGGCTGTGCGGATACTCGGCAACCGGCAGGATCGCATCCTTCGGCGGCGGCGTCTTCTCCTTGCGCAGCGTGAACTCCGCACTCGCCTCCATCGCATTCCAGCCGTAGTTGCCGCCCTTCACGAGACGATCGACTTCTTCGATGGCGTTCTGGCCCACGTCGCCACACCACAAATCGCCCGTTTCGCGGTCAAACGAGATGCGCCACGGATTGCGCATACCGAGGCACCAGATCTCGCCGCGCGTCCCTTCTTCACCAACAAACGGGTTGTCCTTCGGAATCGTGTAGGGCTGCTCCTTTGCAGCCTTGGTTACATCGATGCGCAGGATCTTGCCGAGCAACATCTGCTTGTTCTGCCCATTCAAGTACGGGTCGTTGGCCGCACCGCCGTCGCCAAGTGCCACATACAGCATGCGATCGGGGCCAAACACGATGGTGCCACCGTTGTGATTGCCAAACGGCTGGAACACTTCGAGAATGCGCAATTCGCTGGCCAGATCGACCTGCGGCCGCGCATCACCACTACCCGCTGGCTTGCCATTCACGTGATACCGCGCGATCACCGACTGGCGATTGCTCTTCGCCTTGCGCCCGTCGCCCATCACTTCTTCGCGGCGTTCGATGCGCTCCGAGAAGCACAGATAGACAAAGCCATTATCCGCATAGGCCGGATCAAACTGGAAGCCGAGCAGACCTTCCTCGTTGTGGTCCGTGAACACCTTCTCGCCAAGGTCGAGGAACACTTCGCGATCGGCCTTGCTGCCATCGCGCGGAATGCGCAACACCTGCCCCGGCTTGAGCACGACGTAGGCCATCTCGGGATCCGCCGCGGTGAACGCGACGAACAGCGGCCGATCAAAACCGGCCTGCGCCGGGAAGGCTGGCTGGTATTCGATCACGGGCCCCTGGGGCAATTGGACTTCGTCCTGCGCACAGGACGTGCCAAGGAGAAGGAAGATGGAAGACAACAACGGGAGGCGGCGCATGCGGGCGGTGATTACGGCGGCTGCCGGCAACTTGCACAAGCAGAGTTCCGACGATCCTCGACGTTCTGCCACGGCGGACACTGGCCCCCACCGTCGCGCAGCGCCAAGATGCGCACATGCTGCGCATCCACGGACTCCGCAAGGCCTACGGGGCCTTCCAAGCCCTGCACGGACTCGATCTCGAAGTCCACAAGGGTGAGATCATGGCCCTGCTGGGCCCCAACGGCGCCGGCAAGTCCACGACCGTGAAATGCCTCGTCGGGTTGCTCCAACCGGATGCCGGCACGATCACCGTCGACGGTCTCGACGCGATCCAGAACCCTACGGCAGTCCGCCGTCGCATCGGCTACCTGCCCGAAGTCGCCCGCCTGCACGAGGCCTTGACGCCGTGGGAATACCTGCTGCTCAAGGGCCGCTTGTTTGACCTCGCCGACGCGCAGATTCGCGCCACGGGCGAACGCCTGCTCAGTGGCTTTGGCATCCTCGAACGCGGCTACGAGCCGATGGTCGGCTTCAGCAAGGGAATGCTGCAGAAGGTGTCGCTCTCGGCCGCACTGCTCACCGAGCCGAGCGTGCTCGTCTTCGACGAGCCGCTGTCGGGCCTCGATGTGCAGACGACGCTCGTCGTGAAGGAACTCATGCGCGAGTTCGCGCGGCGCGGCGGCGCAGTGCTGCATTGCAGCCACCTGCTCGACGTCGTCGAATCGATCGCGCACCGCATCGCCGTTCTCGACCACGGCAAGTTGCTCGCGTGCGGCACGGCCGCGGAACTGCGCACGCAGGCAGGTGCTGGCGCCACGACGCATCTCGACTCGGTGTTCCGCACGCTGGTGCGTTCGAGTGATCCGGTGGCCACCGCGCAGGCGATTCTGGGGTAGGCCATTCTGGGGTAGGGGCGGCCTCGCCGCGGAGGAACTGCCAAACCGAAGTTGGGCGAAGCAGCCCTCAGCGCATCGCGTCCGCGATGCGACGGTGCAGAGCCTGCGCTTCTTCTGCTCCTGGCAACCCGGCAAGCCACTTCTGCACACCCTCGCGCTGCGCCACCAGATCCTTCGTTTCCGCCGGCATGCCGAGACGCGGCAGCACACGACTTCCGAACACATCCGAGACGAGAGCTTTACCCTCTGGCAACTCCACCACCCACTGAAACAGCAGAGCGGCGCCTGCGAAGTGATCGTCGACCGGCAACGGCAGTGAAACCTGCAACGTGATGGGGTGCGTGGACGGCAGCGCAACCAGAGGATGCGCCAACAGCGCGGCATCTCCAGCCATCGTTACCACGGCATCCGGCAGTGGTTCCTCCGCGGCGACAAGCAGCCAGACCTTCGCCACGTGGGCTTCGCGCAACGTGCCTTGCGTCACGAAGTGGGGATTGCCGACCTGCAACTCCAAGGGGCGCATGCGGCCGCGTTCCATGCGCGCGTATTCCAGCGTCGTCGCGGCCCCGAAGCGAAATGAAGGCGAAAAACTGGCGCTCGACTCCAACGTGCTTGGATCGACGAGGCGATAGCGCCGGCCTGCTACGAACTTGCCCTCGGGCACGTCGACTCGTTGCCACGGCCAACGCGCGCATTCGATCGTGACGGATTCCTGGGTCACCTCGTCGCGCACGAGCACCTTGGAGCCACGCCCTTGGCGACAGCGCACTTCGATGCTGCCGTGAACAGGCACGATCTCCGGTTCTCGCAGTTCCCACCAAGGATCGAGGCTCTGGATGGCGGCAGCAGAGACATATTCCTCGGTGCACCAGACACCCGGAAACGGCTCGGTGACGCGCAGGACACTCTCCGTGTCGCGCACCTCCGAACTGAGCAGCGCGGTGTCCTGTCGCGTGCGGACCAACCGGAATCCGCCTTCGTCCTGCAGCAGCCTCACGAACGGCCTGGTCGGGCGCCACCCGTCCACCACCACGGCAAACTCGCGCGGCAGCGCCCCCATGCCGTCCCACGGCGCCATGTGCACATACCCAGTGCCTTCGTCGAAGCAAAGCAGTCGCTTACCGCCCGCATCGTAGACCAGGCGGGACGGATCGCATGCGATGCCAAGCGAGACCTTCTCGCGGAGTTCCACCGCCAGCGGGCTACGCGTGAGATCGAGGCGCAGCAGCATTCCTTCGCCCGTTGCCGCGATGCGTCCCGCTACGACAAATACGCCTTCGCCAACGTACACGCAGTCACTCGGCACATCGATCGGGACTTTGACGAGAGCGGCATCACCACCGGCCCGCGCGTCTTCGAGCACCACTTCGTCGGGAGCAAACGCGTACCAATTCGGGCCGCCCGTGCGCTGCGACAACACGCCGCGTTCGTTGCCCCATTCGAAGGGAACGTAGTAGGCGCCGTGTTCGCGAGGCGGCCGCTGTGCGGTTGCACAGACCCCGAGCAAGGCAGAAACCAGGGCCAGCGCGGCCAGGCGACGCACGTCATCGCCCACCGAGTTGCACCCGCATCGCATCCGACATCACGGCCCCTAGCGCGTTGCCGGCAGCGGGGTCGAGCACGATTGCCTGCGTTCGAAACGCAGCGCCCACCAGTGCTGGATCGTCTGGGAACGACACGCGCCAGATCGCTTCGTGGTCGGCGCCGATCACGAGCTGAACGATCTCGTCTGCGACGTAGCCCGTGCAGCCGGTCATTCCCAAAGGCGAGAGATCGACCGGCAAGAGGCCGTATTGCGACATAGCGGTATGAAAACCAGCCAGCACGAACGCGACATTCATCGGGAGATCGCGCACGCGCACCTGCAGTTGGGCGCCGATGCGCGGCGTATCCGAGGGCACCAGCGTACTGGTCGCAGAACTGCCCGCACACCCGGTGCCCACGCGCGTGAACGAACCCATCACGCCGACCCTGGCCACCACGCAAGCATAACCGTGAGCGACTTCCACATAACCAAGCCCGGCAGCAAGTGGCTCGGTCGGCATTCGCTGCGCGAGCCAGGCATCGGTCGTCACCAGCTCACCATCGCTGCGGCGAAGCAGAGCACCACCGTGCCCGGCGGCCGCACTCACGTAGTACAAGCCCGCCGGCAGGGCCGGGATGTTCCTTTCGCCATACACGTTCACCCCCCACGCGATGGCGCTGCCATCACTGCGCAACCCGACACTGTGGTAGGTGCCAGCCGAAACCGAGGTGTAGCGCACCCCCGCAGGCAGCGGCGGTGCCGTGCTTTCCCCATTGCTGTCAAAGCCACACCCGACGACTGCGCCGTCGCTGCGCAACAACAAGGTATAGAGGTATCCCGCGCTGACGGCGGTGTATCGCAGGCCCGGCGGCAGCGCCGGGACATTGCATTGGCCATAACTGTTGTCTCCCCAGGCCAGCACCTCACCATCACTGCGCAGCGCCACCGACTGCGACGCGAAGTAGTTGTCAGGCCCCGCAGACGCAGCGACGTACGAGAGGCCCGGCGGCAGCGGGGGCACGTTGCACTGTCCCACATCGTTGCGACCAAAGGCCACCAACGAACCATCGGAACGTAATGCCAGCGAATGCCGCCCGCCGACCGCCACGGCCGTGTAGCGGAGCCCGGAAGGAAGCGGGGGCACGACGTTGGCGCCGTCGCGCGCATCACCCCAGACGACTAAAGAGCCGTCGTTCGCAAGCACCCCGGTGCGAAGGTCACCAACGGCAACCTGCACGCCAGTGACGCCGTTCGGCAGCGCCGGCGCATTCCCCTGCGTCCGCGTACTGTCTCCCCACGCCAGCAGACGGCCGTCACTGCGTAGCGCGAGCGAGAAATCATGCCCCGCCCGGCACTGCACGTACGAGAGACCTTGTGGCAATGCGGGCACGTCGCATTCGCCCGTCGCATTACCGCCCCAAGCCAGCAGGGCCCCATCGCTGCGCAACGCCATCGTATGAGTTGGACCGGCACTCACGGCGGTGTAGGCAAGCCCCGGCGGCAGCGCGGGCACATCGCATTGTCCTGCCGAGTTGGAGCCCCACGCCACGACCGAGCCATCACTGCAGCGCGCAACCGAATGAACGCGACCTGCAGCGACCTCGACAAACGTGACCCCAGGAGCCAACGTCGGCACATTGCACTGGCCGTGCAGATTGGCGCCAAACGCAAACAACACGGCATCGCTGCGCAGGGCCAGGCTGTGCCTCTCCCCAGCGGCAAGGCTTGAGTAAGTCATCCCCGCAGGCAGTGCAGGCACATTGCGTCGGCCATCCCAGGTGTTCCCCCAGGTGTAGATCTGGCCGTCACTTCGTAGCGCGATGGCGTGCTCCCATCCTGCAGCGACATCGACGTAGGACGTGCCAGCAGGAGGAATCACCTGGAACGGGTTGATTCCGCCAAAACCGCGGATCACACCATCACTGCCAAGGGCGAGGGAGTAGCCGCTCGACGACCACACCCGTATGTGAGTCACCCCTGCCGGTACGGGTGGCAACGGCGCGCCGACCGATCCCACCACGACGAGACTGCCATCCGCACGCAGCAACACGGACTGCAGGCTGCCTGCTGCGATCTCAATGATCGGATTGCCTGGGTTGGGTTCACTCCACTGGGAATCGAAGTTGGTGTTGCCCCATCCCCGCAACGAAGCCTGCGCAACGGCGATCGGAGCAAACCAAACAAGCAACGAGAGCGCAGCGAAGACCCGGCCCCACTGCAACGCGCCAAACAGGATCTGTTGTTTCATGACTTCCTCGCGCCGGCGGGTGGTGCACCGTTGCCCGAGGATACCAGGATCCGGGCGCCATGGTGGGCGCGAGGCGCTCGCCGCGATAGACAGGAGCCAGAATGCCGGACCGCCCGCCCAACCTGATCCGTCGCATACTGCGCGGGATCTTCGCCGTCTTCGCCGCCATCTGGATGGTGGTCGAAGAGTGGATCTGGGATCGCCTGGTCACGGCGATGAAGTGGCTCGCGCGCCTGCCGGTCATTCGCA
>JADZDL010000304.1 GCA_020851075.1 Planctomycetota bacterium
AGACGTCAGCAGCGAGCAACCCGGTTGGCCTTGCGGCAGCAGCGAGCCGAGTGGCAGAGCCTGCTGCGTGAAGCCGATCACCCCAAAGCACACCGAGTTCGCAGCGACCCCGGTGGTCGTCGTGCGGAACGAAGTGCCAAGCCACGGCAGCGTGTCGGCGCCGATCACCAACAGGCCCGCCGCGCTGCTGCAGCCGGTGCCGTACGATGCCGCAGTCGCCGGGCAGGTCGACGACAGCACGGCCAGATCCCGCGAGGCGACGCCGCCCGCCGCGCTGAACTCGCCGCCGACGACCAGTCCGCCGCTCGGTGTCGCAGCGAAGGCGCGAACATCGACAGGCTGCGCTTGAAACGGCTCCAAACCGCCGGCCACGCTGCTCCACGTCGTGCCGTTCCAACGCGAGATACCCTGGTCGCGATTGGTGCTCGGTTGGTGGAAGGCCCGGCTGGCGAGGACGTCGCCGTTCGGCAGCACGTGCACGGCGCGCACCGCGGTGGCGTCGGAACTGCCTGCGCCCATCGGGGCCCAGCCGGTGCCGATCCAGCGCGCGCAACGATCGGCCGCGAAGCCGCCAGCGCTCGAGAACTCGCCGACCGCGACGACGTCGCCGTTCGGACGCACCGCGAGCCCGTGCACGGTGCCGTTGCAGCCAGCACCGAGCGGCAGCCAGCCCGTGCCGTTCCACTGTGCGATGCGAGTGCACGCAAGACCGCCCGCCGTCGTGAACGTTCCCGCGGCGAACAGCACGCCGTCGCCGCGCACGGCCAACGCGCGCACGTCGCCATTCATGCCGCTGCCGAGCGGGGACCACGTGCTGCCGTTCCAGCGCGCGATGCGCGAGCACGGCACGCCGCCCGCCGTCGTGAACGCACCCCCGACGACGAGATCGCCGTTCGGCATCCTGCAGATCGCGAGCACCTGCTGGTTCAAGCCGCTGCCGAAGGGCGACCAGGCGCTGCCGTTCCAGCGCGCGAGGTTGTTGGCCGCGATGCCGCCCGCCGCGGTGAAGGCGCCACCGGCCACGACGTCGCCAGAGTCGAGGGTCAGCAGCGCGTCGACGCTCGTGCCGGTCATGCCCGAGCCGAGCGGCGAGAACGTCGTGCCGTCCCACGCGGCTACGTGGTTCGTGGTCGTGCCGCCGACGGTCGCGAACACGCCGCCGACGATCGTCTGCGCGCCGCGCGCGGCGAGCGCGCGCACCTCGCCGACGAACCCCGCCCCGCGGACCGGCACCCACGTCGTGCCGTTCCACGAGAGGCTGGCGGCCGTGCTGGCGAACGAGCTCGTCAGGTAGTAGGTGCCGCCCGAGTACGAAATGGCGCTGCCCGGCTCGGTGCCCATGGTGCTCCACGAACCGGTCGACCCTGTGAATCGCTGCACCTGCTGCGTGGAGCTGTTGATCACGGCTATGACCGTGTAGTTGTTGGTGAGGCCCGAGGCGCGGGCGTGCAGCCCGAACACGCTGTGCGGAAGACCGCCGCCCACCGGCGACCAGGCGAACGCCGTTCCCCCCGTCGTCGACGCGATGTGGCTCACCGCCGTGCCGCCGAGCGTGGTGAAGTTGCCGCCCACGTAGAGCACGTCGGTGCCGCCGACGGCCAACGATCTGAGCACGGTTAGGCACGACAGGGAGCCGAACGAGTTGGTCGCGATGGAGGGAGCCCAGGTCGAGCCGTTCCACCGTTCGAGGTAACCGGTCGTGTTGCCGCCGCCGCTTGTTCTCATTCCGGCGAGGCAGAGCTGGCCCTGGTACACCACGGCGTCGCGCGGCAACTCGAGCCACGGTGGTGGCTGCAAGTTGGTCCATGTGACGCCGTTCCACGAACGGACGTCGCAGTAGTCGGTGCCGCCGAGCGTCATCTGGCCGGCGGCGATGAGGTTGCCGTTCCACACCGTCAGTGCGTCGACGAAGAAGGGGACACCCGGGCCGAGGGGCAGCCACGCGGCACCGTTCCACGCGGCGATGTTGCCGGCGCCGAAGAAGATGCCGCCGGCGACCAGGAGTCCGTTCCAGTTGACGAGTTTCCTCACGCTCACGAACGTGCCGGGCAACGGACCGAGCGCTCGCCACGCCGTGCCGTCGAACGTCATCACGCCGGCGCCCGCATCGCTGCCACCGACCAGCGAGTCGCCACCGACCACGAGTTGCAACGGCAATGGGCCTAGGCCGTCGGGGTCCCAGAAGGTCGAACAAACTCCGGCGCCGGACAACTCGGGCTGGGGGCCGCCGGAGGTCCAGACCGTCGAACACTGCGCTGCCAGCGGTCGGAGGCAGCAGCCGAGGGCGAGCAGGACGACGAACAGCAGGTTTCGGGACATTCGCGGGTACCTCGCCCCTGGGAACGACACCCAGTCGTCGCTGTGACGGCGAATCCGCCGCCGGGCTAGACTCTGTTGCGCCCCATGTCCCAGCCATCGTCCGACCCCACCGCCGGATTGCCTGCCGCCGTGTTCGCCGCGGCAACCGAGGCGTTGGAGCTCGCCGAGCCGGAGCGGGGCCTGGCCTTTCTCGCCTTATGCGCGGCGCAGCCCGAGCACGCCCCGCAGCTGCAGCGCCTGTTCGACGAACTCCGCGCCGTCGAGCGACTGCTCGACGATGGGTATCACCAGCGCGAAGCGCCACCAACCCAGCTGGGCCAGTATCGGGTGATCCGCAAACTCGGCGCTGGCGCGTTCGGCGAGGTCTTCCTGTGCGAACAGACCGCCCCCGTCCGCCGCAGTGTCGCGGTCAAGGTGCTCCGGGCCGGAGTCGGGGATCTCACGACCTTGCTACGCTTCGAAGCGGAGCGGCAGATCGTGGCGTCGATGCAGCATCCGGGGCTCGCCCAGGTGTTCGACGCCGGCACGCTTGCGGACGGCCGCCCCTTCTTCGTGATGGACGCGATCGCCGGCACACCGATCGACCGCTACTGCGACGAACACGCCTCCAGCGTGGAGGAGCGACTCGAGTTGTTCGGCGAACTGTGCCGCGCGGTGCAACACGCCCACGACCGCGGCATCGTGCACCGCGACCTGAAACCCGCGAACGTGCTCGTCGTCGAGGTCGACGGTCGCCCGCGCCCGAAGGTCATCGACTTCGGCATCGCCAAGGTGCTGCAGGGCCGCGGCGAGACCCGTTCGTTCGCCACCGAAACCGGCCGCGTGGTCGGTACACCGGGCTACATGAGCCCAGAACAACAGCAGGGCGCCTCCGACGCCGTCGATGCACGCGCCGACGTGTTCAGCCTCGGCGTGATGCTCTACGAGCTGTTGTGTGGGCAACTGCCGTGGACGGTCGGGGCAATGGCCACCGACACCGATCCGGAGCGGCCGAGCACGCGGGTGTCCACCAGCACCGCGTCAGCCACCGCAGTCGCGCGCGATCGATCGACGCAACCTCGGCGCCTCGCCAGCCGGTTGCGTGGCGACCTCGATTGGATCGTGTTGAAGTGCCTCCACCGCGAGCGCGAGCGGCGCTACCCGTCCGTCCAGGAGCTGATCGAAGACCTCGAACGCCATCGCCGGGCCGAGCCCGTGCACGCGCTGCCGCCGTCGACCAGCTACCGGCTGCGCAAGCTCGTGCGGCGCCATCGCACCGCCGTGCTGGCCTGCAGCAGCGCCACGTTCGTCGCCATCTGCACCATGGCCGCGCTGCAGTACCACCGCACGACCAGCGCCGCGCTCGACGCGGCGACCACACGCGCCGACAGCAGCCTGGCCACCGCGGCGGCGGCCGTGGAGCGGCTCGTCGAGCGCGCCAACGACCCCCACGTGCGGGAAGCGCCCGAAGGAGACGCTACGCGCGAAGCGATGCTGCGCGAGGCGCTGTCGTTCTACGATCGCTTCCTGCTCGAACGTCCCACCGATCCGCAGCTGCGCGGCAAGCGCTGCCGGGCCCTGCTCCGGCTCGCGCATGTGCATACGCTGCTCGGTGACGCACAGCGCGCCGGTGCCTCGACGCAGGCCACGATCCGGGAAGCAGAGGCCCTCTGGGCAGCGAATCCGACTGACGACGACCTGCGCGGCCTGCTCGGCGAGGCCCTGTACGAGAACGGCACCGCCCGGTCGCTGCTCGCCGACCAGGCCGGGGCGAAGGCTTCGTTCGCGGCCGCGGTCGGCCACCTCGCCGTGAGCGCGGCCGCGTCGCCGGCGCGGTTCGGCTGCGCGCACGCGATCGCCTTGCGCAACGAAGCACTCCAGGCCCCGCCGGCCAGCACCGAACGGGAGCAAGGTCTGCGGGCCAGCCTGCACGCGCTCGAAGGCCTGCAGTCGGTCGTCCCCGCCGCCGACCTCGCGACCGAGTATGTGCTGTCGGCCTGCGAACTCGGCGACTCGCTGACCCTCGCCTTGCGGCTGGCTGAGAGCGACGCCGTGCTGCAACAGGCCGCGGCGCGCTTGCCCCTCGTCGCTCTGGACCGACTCCACCTGACCTACCGCGTGAGCACCCTGCGCGCCGACGTGGCGTTCCAGGGTGGGGAACGGCGCAGCACGATCGAACACTACGAGGCGGCACTGGCCGCGGTCGTGGCCTGGGAACAGGCCCAGCCGAAGCGACTGCTGCCGCGCACGCTGCGCGCGCAGGCCCATCGTTCGCTCGGCTTTGCCCAGAACTACGCCGGCGACTGGGACCACTCGGTCGCGTCCTACCGGCAGGCGATCGCGATCGGCGACGAACTCGCGGAGCGTTTTCCCGCGGTCGCCACCGGGACGCTCGACCAAGCACTGGTGCTGGAGGAGTTCGCCCTGACCTTGTTGGACCGCTTCGACCAAGGCGTGCTGGCCGAAGCCGCTGCCTGTGCCGACCGGGGGGCGACCCTCGAGCTGCGCGCCAGCGGCGGCGGCGCCTCGGCGCGCCGGTGGCGGTTCCTCTGCCTGCAGGCCACCATCGCTGAGGCCCGTACGACCGACGGCGGTGCCGAGTACTGGCCAGCTGTCGAGTCGGCCCTGGTCAGCGGCCCCTCGCCCGACGCGCGCCAGCCGGACCAGCTCCTCGGCGCCTATGCGAGCCTAGTGCGTTGGCACCTGGACCACGGCCGGACCGAGGCGGCGACGCAGTGGTTGCAGAAGGCCTATGCCATGATCGACTCGGATCCCAAGGAGCACGCCAAGCGCGCGGTCGAGACGGGCTGGCTCGCCGCCCGCATGGCCGCGGCGCGGTCCGACCACGCCGGCTGTGCACGCGCCGCCGAACGCATCCTCGCCGCCCGTTCGACCTGGTACGGTCGCCGCCGCGCCGCTGATTGCCTGCACCTCGCCTGGCGCTGCGCCAGCCGGGACCCCGCGGCGGCGGCCGCCGCCAGCGACTACCGGCAACGCGCGTTGGATTGGTACACACGCGTGCGTCAATCGCTGGAGAAGGACGTCGCCGCTGCCGAACGCGACCCCTGGTACGTGTTGCCTTGGGCCATCGCCAGCATCCGGGCCGCCGAACTCAGCCAGTCCACGGGCGACGCCGCCGCGGCTCGCCCGCTGCTGGAAGCCGCGCTACCGCGACTGGAAGCCATCCGCACCGCTACGCCCGCCGACCTGTGGGACGAGCAGGCCCTGCAGGACGGTCGCGCGCTGCAGGTGCAGCTGGCGACGAGCGGCCATTGAACCCGCCACCGACTCGCCCCTGCACCCCCCGCACCCCTGCACCGCCGGGAACTTCAGCTGGAGGTGCTTTGCCCGGTATCCTTGGGAACGTGGACACCGCTGACGACGACTGGTTCGAAGCCGCACGCAAGGGCGACCACGGCGCCATCGAGCGCCTGATTGCACGCTACCAGCCGCGGCTGCACGCGTTCATCCGCCTGCGCCTCGGCGATCGCGTGCGCGCCCGCGAAGCGACCATGGACGTGGTCCAATCGGTGTGTCGCGAACTGCTCGCCGCCGCCCCCGGCTTCGACTTCCGCGGCGAGGAACGGTTCCGCGATTGGCTGTTCACGGCGGCGCTGAACAAGATCATCGACAAACAACGTTTCCACGCCCGCGACAAGCGCGATGGAGCCCGCGAACGGGACGTTGCCGACGAGGGGATGGTGCAGGCGGCGAGCTACCTCACGCCGAGCGTCGATGCCATCGGCCGCGAAACCGCCGACGCGCTGACGGCGGCGCTGGCGGAGCTGAGTGAAGAACACCGCGAGGTGATCACTCTGTCGCGCATCGTGCAGCTGCCGCACGCGGTGATCGCCGAGTCGATGGGGCGCAGCGAGGCGGCGGTGCGGCAACTGCTGGTGCGCGCCCTGCTCGATCTGACGCTGCGGCTGAAGCGGCGAGGAATCGTGCTGGGGTGATGCAGGCGGCGTAGGCCCTCGCCAACCACGCGTCGTTGCCCGGTTTCCCATTCTTCCAGCAGACGATCCCGCTCGAACTCGTCGCCATCCGCGGCAGCAATGCGCTATCGCCTGGCAATCGGGACCTGCTGGTTTTCGCGTCACAGCGCCGACCGGACGTCGTTCCCGCGGGACGAGGTCCCCATGCAACCAGTTCGACTCGCTCGCGTCTGCTTCGCTCTGCTGTGCTGTTTCGCTCCCCAGGCGCTCGCACAGTGCGAACCCAGTTGGGACTCGGCGAACCCAAGGCCCGACCTCAACGGCCTGACCGTCTGCTCGACGCTCTGGGATCCAGACGGGTCGGGCCCCCTAGCAACCCAACTGGTGGTTGGCGGCTCGAGCCTGCGGGGCGGCACGCAAACGAGCAGCGGCCCGGTGGCCACCTGGGATGGCGCCGGGTGGGTCGTTCTCGGCAACTCCAGCATAGGTTCCGCGGCGGCTCTGACCGTGTGGAACGGATTGTTGATCGCGGGTACCAGCACCTCCGTCCGGGCGTGGGACGGCTCGACGTGGCAGCCGCTCGGCAGTTTCGGCGCGTTTGTCACCGCGCTGACGGTGTGGAACGGGAGCCTTGTCGCGGCCGGCAACTACCCATCCGGCAACACACCCGCGCTGAAAGTGTGGAACGGCAGCACGTGGACCGCCTTGCCGGCCCCACCTAGCTTGAGCATTCCCCTAGCGCTGATCTCCTACCAGGGCCTGCTCCATGTAGGCGGCACGACCCAGAGTCTCATGTCGGGAGTGATCGAGCGCTGGAACGGTACCACGTGGGCGGCATCCATCGTCACGCCCCCGGCCGCGGTCGGCGGGATGATCCGATGCTTCGCCGTGCGACCCAGCCTCGCAGTAGGCGGCGCCGACACGCTCTACGCGGCCGGCCGGTTCAGCGGCATCGGTAGTTCCACCGCCAACTCGCTCGCCTCGACGACGGGAGGGGCGGTGTGGTCGTCGGTGGGCGGCAACACGTCGAGCGACTGCTACGCGTTGCAAGCACGCAACGTCGGATTGACCGGGTTCGAAGTGGTCGCCAGCTTCACGCAACCAACGGGTCTCGTGCGGCGGTTCAGCAGCACGACGGGAGCCTGGACGTCGCTCGGCAGCGGGATCGCCAATTCGCTGACCCGCTTCGGCGGTAGCTACCACGGGACCAACCTTGCCTCCGGCGTGACCTGTTCGCGGTGGGACGGCACATCGTGGGTGCCGGTGGTCAGTCAAGGCCTACAAGGCGAAGTGCGAGCTCTCACGCGCAGCGGCAGCGACGTGATCGTCGGCGGCGCGATCCAAGCGACCGCGGGCACGGCCCTGAACGGCATCGCGCGGTGGGACGGCTCGACGTTCCAACCACTCGGCACAGGCGTCAGCGGCAGCAGCGTCGACGCACTGCTGACGCGCGCCAACGGCGACGTCATCGCCGGCGGCGCCTTCTTGTTTGCGGGTGGCACGCCTACCAACAACATCGCCCGGTGGAACGGAGGCACGTGGTCGGCCCTTGCGGCGGGCACCAACCAGGCGGTGCTCGCCCTCTGCGATCTGCCGAACGGCGATTTGATCGCGGGTGGCACGTTCACGATGGCCGGCGGCGTGTCGTGCAATCGCATCGCACGCTGGAACGGCAGCACGTGGGCGCCGATGAACTTCGGCATGAACGGCGACGTGTTCGCCCTCGCGGTGCGCAGCGACGGGACGCTGTTCGCCGCCGGGGCATTCACTGCGGCGGGCCCCGCGTCGTGCAGTCGCATTGCGCAGTGGAACGGGCTCGCGTGGCAAGCTCTCGGCGGCGGCTGCAACGGCGACGTGCACGCACTCGCGTTCCGGCCAAACGGCGACCTCGTCGCGGTCGGCGCGTTCACGAGCGCCGGCGGTGCCGCCGCGGATCGCTGCGCTCGATGGAACGGCACGGCCTGGTCGGCGATGGGCAGCAGCAGCGCCGATCCGAGCCCCACTCGCAGCGTGTTCGCGCTGCCGAACGGCGACGTCGTCGTGGGCCGCGGGTTCCACCAACCTGGCATCACACCAGACGCCGGCATCGCGCGGTGGAACGGCAGCACGTGGAGCGGCTTCGACAGCGGCATCGCGGCGACCACTTCGGGCGCATCCGTGAGCGTACGCGCGATCGCGCAGCGCGGGGACGGTTCGCTTGTCGTCGGCGGCAGTTTCGGCATCGCGGGCGGTCTCGTCGCAGGAGGGCTCGCGACGCTCACCCCCACGTGCCCCGCGTCGGCACAGCAATACGGCGCCGGTTGCAGCAGCGGCACCGGGTTGCTCACGATCACCGCGGACACTCTGCCGTGGATTGGGGCAACCTTCCGCACCACAACCACCGGCGTGGCGCCAGGCTCGCTGTGCTTCGGACTGATCGGCCTCGCGCAGGTGTCGATCCCTCTCTCGTCCATCCTTGCCGAAGGCCAACCCGGCTGCTCCCTGCTCGCATCCCAGGATATCGTGCTGCTGCAGACCAACGGCCCCGGCAACTCCGCGAGTTCGTCGTTCCCCCTCGCGAACGGTGCGGCGCTGATCGGCATGCCGCTCTTCCAGCAGACGATCCCTCTCGAGTTCGGCCTCTCCGGCGCGCTGACCGCGGTCCGCAGCAGCAACGCCCTGTCGCTCGTGATCGGGACCTTCTGAGCACCTTACTGGCCGGTCGTCGATCGCGGGTCCTTCCCATTCGTCCGCCGGCGCAAGCCGCGCAGCACTGAAGTCGCCATTGCGACAACTCGCACAACTCGCCCCCTCGTCTTGCCGAGCTCACGCCTCACAGCCATGCTCCTCGCCATGCGCATCAGCATCCCGTCGCTGCTCGGCTTCGCCTCGCTACTCCTCGGCGCCACTCACTACGCGACCAAGGCGGGGGTCGATCCCACGCTGCGCATCACGTTGCGCCTCGATGGCAAGGAACACGAGTTCGTCGACGGCCAGACCCTACCGATCGAGATCGGTGGCAAGCCGGTCCAAGTCCAAGTCGCAGTCCATCCAAACCGCCGATTCGAGGGCGCCGGCGTGAGTTTCGACTTCCCACGCGCGATGTCGATCGAACACCAAGTGACCGCTGCCGAGATCTGGACCATCGAAGGCCCGGACTGCACGTTGATGGTCCAGCAGTTCGCAGTCGGGAGCGCCGAGAAGATGGTGATGGCATCCTTCCCCAAGGACGCTCCACCACCAGAACCATGCGTGGTACGTCTTGGCGGCAAAGAAGTCTCCGCCCTCCGCGGGCGCAAGCTCGTCGCGGGGGTCACCTTCGAAGTCACCGCCATTCCGCTCACCATCGCGGGCAAAGCTGTCGTGCTGGTGCTGCAGGACTGTCTCGGCGACAGCGCCCACGCCACAGCGGAGTCCCATGCGCTCCTCGAACTGCTCGACAAGACCTTCGCCTTCACGAAGAAGGCGTTCTGAAAGGACGGGTTACATGGGATCTGATGCAGGAGTCCAGCCCGATTCAATTCTCTCAATCAAAAGCGTGTCATTCCATATTCCGCGCAACGGTAGATTTCTTTGCTCATCCGTTATCGCTCCAACCCGCCAAGCCTTCTGGCCATCCCACAACCACCAATTCTCTACTTTTCCGGTTTGTGGGTCAGGAAGCCCCGTGCGAAACAAAGGAAAAGCACTGGCACTGGCTGGCACAGGCACATTGACTACGAACTCGAAGATCCCCTGATTAAGGGCCGCCTGCAGCGGGAAAAAGGCCACAAGTACCTCGGCACACTCCACGAGGCCCGCCAAGTCGGCAGGGCGCTGATTGAACAACCCCGGCAACACCCTAAGCAAGGCCCCGTATTGAGGATTTAGATGGTAGAACTGAGCATATGCGAGGCCTTTGCTAGTCGGCACTTCGATCACATCGCCTATTTTGCATTTCTTCGCCATGTCACGCCCCACTCTAAGAAGGGGAAATAAGGAGATAAGGTAGGTCAACGAGCGCCCCGGACCGCCGGTAACTCACTCGGTTAGTCCGTTGTACACGGCCTGCCAGGCCGCAGCGGTTCTGCCCGCGTGCAGCGGCGCCGAACACCAGTTCGCCACTTGCGCCGCGCACCACCGCACCCGCCCGCGACCACCGCAAGGCCGCGCGTCAGCGGCCCGCGGTCGGATAGTGCACGCCGTCGACCACCGTGCCTGTGCAGTGCGTCGTGTATTCGAACGGATCGCCGTCGTAGAGCGCGAGATCCGCATCCTTGCCGACCGCGAGCGAACCCAGCCGCGCATCGACCCCGAGCAGGCGAGCCGCGTCGATCGTCAACGCGCGCAGCGCCGCCGCGGCGGGCAGGCCATGGCCGACCGCGACGCCGGCCTCCCAGAGCACGACGCGAGTCTTCGGCACGTACGCCTCGTAGCCGCTCTGCAGCGCGAACGGCACCTGCGCATCGGCCAGCAGCTTCGCCAGCTCCATCGTGCCATTGGCCAGATCGCCGCCGGTGCGGGCCATCGCCGGATGCGGCACCACCCAGACGCCCGCGGCCTGGATCTCCGGCAACACGAGGTACGCCTCGGCTGCGCCGTCGAGCACGACGCGGATGCCAAACTCCTTCGCCACGCGCAGCGCCGACAACAGGTCGTGCGAGCGGTGCGCGGTGACGAGCAGGGGCACTTCGCCGGCGAGCACCTTCGCCAGCACATCGAGCCCGAGATCGACCGGCGTCGCCGCGTCGCGCTGCCGTTTGGCCGCGTACTCGCGCGCCTTCTGGAGCTGTTCGCGCAGCATCGCCACGGACTTCGCGCGCGTGCCGGGCGACTTGCCACCTGCGGCGCGCCCCGCATCGGCGAAGCTCACCGCGACCATCGCCAACGGCACCACGACATCCTGCTCGACCGTGCGGCCATGCGTCTTCACGAGCATCGTCTGGCCACTGACGAGGGCCCCCGTGCCGTGCCCGGTGTGCACGCTGGTGATACCGAGCCCGCGCAACCAGCCGACCAGTTCGTCGCGCGGGTTGAACGCATCGAGCGCGCGCAGTTCCGGCTGCATCGGCGAGGACTTCTCGACCTGATCCTGGTCGTGCGGCACGTTCAAGAGGCCGCTGAGGCCGACCGTCGCGTGTGCATCGATGAGGCCCGGCGTGACAACGGCGGCGCGCAGCACCGGGATGCCCGGCGGTATCGTGAGCCCAGCCGCGGGTCCGACGGCGGCGATCTTGCCGCTGCGCACGAGCACCAGCCCGTCCGCGATCGGCTCACCGGCCATCGTCCAGACCTTCGCCCCTGCGACCGCGAAGTCGCCGGCGGGCGCCTTCTGCGGCTCCTGCGGGGCCGCCGCCAGCAGCAGCGAAAGGGCCGCAAACAGCGTGCAGCAGGTCATCATTGGCCCTCCTGCGTGCCGAAGCAGCACATCGACATGGCCTGGTCGCGCGAGGCCCCGTAGCCCCCCATCGCCATCAGCCGATCCTGCGGGTCGGCGAGATCGAACACCTTCTGGCCTTCGACCCAGGTCTGCAGCACCTGCGTGTAGACCGACAGCGGATCGCCCGACAGCACCACGAAGTCCGCGTCCTTGCCGACCGTCAGCGTGCCGATGCGGTCCTGGAGGTCGAGCATGCGCGCGTTCGCGATCGTCACCGCCTGCAGCGCCTTGTCGCGAGCCATGCCAGCGCGCACCGCGAGCGCCGGCGAACGCAGGAACAGGCGGCTGTCGGTGATGCCGTCGTCGGTGTGGAACCCGACCAGCACGCCGGCGCGGTCGAGCACGTCGCCCGTCGTCATCGACAAGCGCGCGGCTTCGACCTTGCCGCCCGGCGAGTCGATCACGATGACCGAACACGGCACCTTCGCCGCGGCGATCTGTTCGGCGACAAGCCAACCTTCGCTGACGTGGTGCAGCACGCAGCGAAAGCCGAACTCCTGTTGCAGCCGCAGCACCGTCAGGATGTCGTCCTGGCGGTGCGTGTGGTGGTGCACGACGCGCTTGCCCTCGAGCACCTCGACGAGCACTTCGAGGCCGAGGTTACGTTCGGGGAGCTTGCTCGCATCACCGGCGGCGGCAGCGATCTTCTGCTGGTAGTCGCGCGCGCGGTGGAACTGGGCCCGCACCAGCGCCGCGGCCTTGCCGCGCGTGCCGGCGAACGGCGGGTCCTTCTGCGGATTCGTGCCATTCGCCATCTTGAGGCCGCCGGCAATGCTGCCGTCGGCGTTGCGGATGGCGAGGTCGTCGACGGTGCGGCCGTCGCGCAACTTCAGGTAGACCGTCTGCCCCGACAGCAGGTGGCCCGAGCCCGGCATCACGTTCACCGTCGTGATGCCACCGGCCTGCGCCTTCTGGATGCCCGGATCGCGCGGATCGATCGAATCGAGCGCGCGCACTTCGGGCTGGATCGGCCCGCTGCCGTCGGCTCCGGCGACGGCGCCGATGTGCGAATGGCTGCAGACGAGGCCGGGCATGATCGTCTGCCCCTTCGCGTCGACGATGACGGCGTCGGGCGGCACCACCACGGTCGCCGCAGCGCCGAGCGCCACGATGCGGCCGCCCTGCACGACCAGCGTGCCGTTCTCGATCGGGGCGCCGTCGATCGGCAGCAATCGCGCGCCGACGAATGCGTGCGGCCGCTCCTGCGCGGGAGAATGCGACGCGACGGCCACCAACATGGCCGCCGCCGCCCAACGTACGAAGTGCACCATGCGCAGAGAGTGTCGGGAACGCGGACGCCGCGCGAGGATTTTCGGGGACAGGCCCGAGCAGAAGCCGGGCTGAGCTGGATGAGCGCTCCCAGACTACATCATCGACCCCGGCTACAGCGTGCCGATCGTCGCGGCGAGCGCGTTGCTGCTGCGAACGGCGCTGAGCGCTCCGGAGCCGCCAAATTCGAGCGGGATCGTCTGCTGGAAAAACGTCACGCCGAGCAGCGCCGGCGTGTTCGTCAGCGCAAACGCGGAATGCGCAGTGCCCGGGCCGCTCTGCAGCACGAAGGCGATGTCCGCTGCGGCCAGCAGCGTGCAGCCAGGTTGGCCTTCGGCGACCAGCGAGGCGAGCGGGATCGCGACCTGCGAAAAACCGATCGCCCCGAAGCACAGCGAATTCGCGGCGAGGCCGGTCGTCGTCGTGCGGAACGCAGCCCCGAGCCACGGAAGCGTGTCGGCGCTGATCACGAGCGGTCCCGCGGCGCTGCTGCAGCCACTGCCGTACGAAGTCGTCGACGGCATGCAACTCGACTGCAGCGACGCGAGGGCATACGCCGGGGTCCTTGCGGCAACGTTGAAGATGCCGCCGATCACGAGGTCGCCAGAAGCTCGCTGCGCAAGCGCTTTCACCTGGACCGGGTCGTTCGTGCTCGCGCCGGTGAGCAAGCTCATGCCGCTCCACGTGGAGCCGTTCCATCGCGACAGGCCGCCGTCAAAGGCGCTGGTCGGCTGATGGAAGCCGCGGCCGGCGATCACGTCGCCGTTCGGCATCGCCCACACCGCGCGCACGATGCCGGCGGCGCCGCTCGCAGCGCCCATCGAAACCCAAGCGCTGCCGTTCCACCGCGCACAGCGATCCATGGGTTGGAGGCTCGCCTGCGTGAACTCGCCGACCGCGACGATGTCCCCGTTCGGCCGTGCGGCGAGGCCGTGTACCGGGGCGTTCATTGCCGTGCCGAGCCCGGCCCACTGCGAACCGGTCCATCGGGCCACGTAGTAGAGCGAGAACATGGTGCTCTGGGTCTGGGTGAAGCGGCCGCCAGCGATCAGCGTGCCGTCGCTCCTGACGACGAGGGCCAGCACGTCGTTGTTCACGCCGAAGTGCATCGGCGACCACGCGGTGCCGTTCCACCGTGCCACGTGGCTGCACAACACGGGCGCACCAACTTCCTGGGTGAACGCACCACCCGCGATCACGTCGCCGTTCGGCATCTTGCACAGCGCGTAGACGGGTGCGTCGAAGCCGCTGCCAATCGCCGACCACGCCGTGCCGTTCCAACGGGCGATGTGGTTGGCCGCGGTTCCGCCGGCGGCGACGAAGTTGCCGCCGGCAATGATGTCGCCGTTGTCGAGCGTCACCAGGGCCTCGACGCTCGAACCCACCATGCCCGAGCCGAGCGGCGTGAACGTGTTGCCGTCCCATCGAGCGATGCCGTTCATCGCGACGCCCGAGATGGTCGCGAAGGTACCACCGAGGATCATGTCGTTGCCGCTGCGGGTCAGCGCTCGGACTTCGCCGTTGATGCCGGGACCACGCACGGCAACCCAATTCGATCCGTCGTAGCGTTGGCACTTGGGCTCACCGTGGAGCGCCGTCACGCCGTGGTAGCTGCCCGCGTGGTACGTGAGGGTCTGCAGGCCGGTGATCCCCATCGGGGTCCACGTGGTGTTGCTGCTCGTGTAGCGGAGCACCGGCACCGAGACGTTGCCTTGCAGCACGACGAGCACGTAGCCGTTCAAGCTCGAGTTGCGAACATGCAGGTCGGTCACCGTGTTCGTGAGCCCGCCGCCGACCGGGTTCCACGCGAACGCCGGGCCCCCGTTGGTCTGGGCGACCTTGCCGATGGCCGCGCCTCCGATGCTCGTGAACCCACCGCCGACAAACAGCGTGTCCGTGCCGCCGACCGCCTGCGAGACGCGCACGGAGAGAGAAAGCACGCTGCCTTGCGTGGTGATCGGGGTCGCCCACGACGAGCCGTTCCATCGTTCGATCACCCCGCTGCCAGCTGCCGCCTGCGAACCCGCGATACAGAGATCGCCCTCGAAGGCGATCGCCGTTCCCGCCGTCTGCAGCAGCGGCGGGGTCGGCAGCGACGTCCACGCGACGCCGTTCCACGTGCGGATCTGCGGGCCGGATAGACTGCTCCCGCCGACCACGACGAGATTGCCATTCCAAACGGTGAGCGCGGTGACGGTGTACGGAAACCCGTTGCCCAGTGGCTGCCACGCAACCCCGTCCCATCGCGCGATGTTCTGCACCCCGCCGGTGCCGCTGAAGCTGCCCCCAGCGACCAATACGCCGTTCCAGGACGCGAGTGCGGTGACCACGGCGAACGACGAAACGTCGCCGGGTCCGTCGTCGAGGGCCACCCAGACGCTGCCGTCCCAGGTCATCACGTGTTGCGGGCTCGGCAGGGTGTTGCCGAACAGCTGCGCCCCGCCGAGGAGTCTCTCGCCACCGACCACGAGCCGCGGTGGCAGCGGTCCCACGCCGTCCGGATCCCACGAGATCGAGCAGAACGGGATCCCCGACAACTCGGGCTGCGGCGACCCCGACACCTGCAGCGAGCATTGCGCGAGAACTGGTTG
>JADZDL010000305.1 GCA_020851075.1 Planctomycetota bacterium
CGGTGCTGTCGACGAGGTTGTCCCCATCGAGGTCCCAGGCCCACGAGGACGGCACCGGCGACGAGGTGTCCGTGAATTGGAACACGCCGGGCGCGATCGACGCGTAGGTGAACGACGGCGTGATCGGGGGCTGCAGCACGATGTTCTGCGACGTGGTGTACGGGCCGGCGCAGTTGCTCGACACGCTGAGGCTCACCGTGGCGTTCGTATCGCAAGCTCCGTACGCCCAGACTGGGTTCTGCACGGTGGAATCGACGACGGTGTCACCATTGAAGTCCCAGGCCCACGACGCCGGCAAGGGCGACGAGGTGTCCGTGAACTGGTAGGCGCCGCCACCGAGGGGGGCGAACGTGAAGGATGGTGTGATGGGCGTGACGCCGATCTGGATGTAGCCCGTCCTGGTGATGGTGCTCGCGGGGTTGGTTGCGTCCGTCACCGTGAGCGAGACGTCGTAGGCGCCGCAGGCCGTGTAGGTGAACGACGGGTTCTGGACGTTGCTGTCGACGACCGTGTCGCCGTTGAGGTCCCAGGCCCACGTGAGCACGCCACTTGGATCACTCGTGAAGGTCGAGTCGGTGAAGTTCACCGTGGTGCCGATCGGCCCCGCAGTCACGTCCGCCGTGAAGTTGGCGTACAGACCTGCCTGGGGTGTGACATACATGAACACGCGGCCGATCTGGCCCGTGGTCGGCGCCAGGAATGCGCCGGCGAGAGCTGGGTCGCCGATGTCCCACTGCCAGCCGCTGCGCTGGATCGTGTGCGGAACGCCGAGGATCGTCGTCGCGAAGTTCGTCGCGCTGGCGCTGTAGGAGTTGTGCGCCGTGAAGTTGCCGGGAACGGCTGGGGACCAGTTGCCGAGCACGTCGACGACGTCGCCTGGGTTGACAAGGATCGAGGTGGAGACGGGGCCCGCGTTGCCGCGGCTCAGGTGAGCCTGCGTGCCGTTCACGCGGACCATGTAGCCCGCCGTGTCGCCGGCCTGGTAGGCATCGAGCGGCAGGTCGAGCTGCTGGATGATGAAGTTGGTCGCGGACGTGAACGTGTAGCCGCGCGTAAAGCCGTTGTAGATGGCACTGTGCGGGGGAAGTGCGACCTGGCAGATCGCGGCCGACGCGAGCATCATCGCGGCGGAGGAAGTCAGCAGAGCTTTCATGGCTTACCTTGGGTCTCTTGGGGTAACGAGGGTAACCGGGAGAATTGGGCCGCCCGACGAGCCGGCGGGCTGGCATTCTGCGTATGGCCCCGTGGTGTGAGCGTGGGATGGTCGGGCCACCGTCACGGTGCGCAACGTCCATGGGGACACGAAGGGTTCCGACGAGCCGCCGGTTGTATAGGTTCCGTCTTTTCTCATTGCGCCGTAGCGCAATGATTTCCCAGGCGCGCGTTACGATGGGCGAACGCCGCTGCGACCACGGCAGGACTACGGCAGTTCGCGCAGGCGCAGATTGCGGTATTCGATGCGCGCCCCTTCGGCTTCGAGCGCGAGATACCCCTGCGACGGTGTGCACTTCGTGCCACCGCTGACCTCTTCGCCGTTCACCCACAGCCGCACTTCGCCCTGGATGGCGCGCACGTAGTAGTGGTTCCACTCGCCTGCTGGCTTCGTGAGGCGCTTGGTCGGGAAACAGCGGCTGCTCTTCTGGTTGCCGCACGTGAACCTGGTGCCGTCCTCGGCGGTGTAGGTGATCTCGGGCGTGAACGCCGTCATCGAGGCCTGGCCGACCGGGAATACGTCGCCGTGGCTCGTGAACCAGTCAGAGTGTTTGCCCTTCTCGCGCAACCAATTGGTTTCATAACCGAGGTCGAGCACCTGCACCTCGATGCCCGTGCGCGGCAGCGTGCCTGGCGGCAGGTCCTTGAAGGCCTCTTCGGGGCACCAGACGAACACACCCGAGTTGCCGCCGTTTTCGTGGTGCTTCCACTCGAGCACGAGTTCGAAGTTGGTGTATTGCTTCTTCGTGCGCGCGCCGCCCTGCGGCTTGCCGGTGCCGACGATCACGCCGTCCTGTTCGGTCCACGTGTCGGCGTTGCCGTTCACATTGACGAAGTCGGCGAGGGTGAGGGTCTGCCACCCTTCGCCCGTGATGAAGGCCTTGGGCAGCGGGGACGATTTCGCCGGGGCTTGCGTCCCTGTCGAGCCGGAGGTGAGCAGGGCCACGGGGGCGAATGGAGCGAGCGCCGCAGTGGCGAGCGCGACCAACTTGAGGGCTTGGAGTCGGGTCAGCATGGGCGGCAGTGTAGCGAGGTCCTGGGCCAAGGCGGAGGCCCGGAAATCGCGTTTGCGGGCGCCGCGGCGGTTGGGAAGGGGCGATGGGATTGCCGATACTGACGCCAATGGGTCGGTACGTTCGTCAGGATCAGGCTTCTATGCGCAATGGCATTCTGCGTGTGTTTGTGCGGGCGATGCTCTGCTGCTGGGTCGCCTTGCTGGCGGTCGCTTTGCCAGGGCAGACTGGCAGCATCGATCCCACCATGGCCCAGCTGCGGCGCACGCCGAAGTGGTCGCCGCCGCAGATCGAACTCATCGAAGAGCCCGCCGTCGATCTGCGCCCGGGGTTGCCGCCGGTGGGCGAGCAGAGCATGAACGACTGCACGACGTGGGCGATCGCCTACGCGGCAAAGAGCTACCTCGAAGCGCGCGACCAGGGTTGGTTGCCCGATCGGCCCGAGCACGTGTTCTCGCCGCGGTTTCTCTACAACCAGATCAACGGCGGCAAGGACGAGGGATCGAGTTTCATCACCGCGATCGAACTCATGAAGAGGCACGGCGCGGCGACGATGGCGACCGAGCCGTACCGGCCGCGCGAGTTCCTGACCGCGCCGTCGGAGCGTGCGCGCGCCGAGGCCGCCGCGTGCCCGGTGCGTGATGCGCACCTCATCGTCGATCGCACGGGCATCCGCCGCGCGCTGCAGCGGCGCCAGATCGTCGTGTTTGGCGCGCAGGTGAATCCGATCTTCCTGTCGGGGCGCTTCGAGAAGCACACCTATACGAAGGACCTGTTCCTGCGCGACCAGACGCTGCGCCAGCCGGGGCAGCCACACGGCAAACACGCGATGTGCATCGTCGGCTACGACGATCGTGACCAGACGTTCCTCGTCATGAACAGTTGGGGCCGCGCGTGGTGCCGATCGGGCTATGTGAAGGTTGCCTACGACCTGTTCGACGAGATCCGGCTCGTCGGCGATGCCGAAAGTGTGTTCTGCAATTGGGCGATCCTCTTGCTCGACGTCGAAGAGCGGGTCGAACGCGGGGCGGATGGGGTGGCGCGGCCCGCGGCGGCGGACGATGCCTCGATCACGATTCGCGGCTACGCCGATGCCGTGCGCTTCGAGCCCGAGGTGCAGAAGTTTGCGTATACGTTCTACGCGGATCTGCGCGGCCAGCGCGCTTCGCTCGAGGAGTTGAAGCAGGTCGAGTGGTTCTGGAAGGACGAGCTCGGCAAGTCGCGCCAAGCCAGAACGGCGGACGCTGCGGGTGGTTTTGCGTTGGTGGGTGGATCGGTCACCAATCCCGTGGCCCTCACCGCCCGACTGCATTTCCGCGATGGACGTGAGTCCCGGCTCATCGAGGGCGGCGTGCAGGGCCCCGTGCCCAAAGCCGACTTCCGCAAAGCCGAGGTGATCTGCTCCGACAAGTACTGGGGCCGGGCCAACGATGGCAAACGACCCATCTGGTACTACGAAGCGAACCTCGATCTGCCCGCGAACGAGGTCTTTGACGTCGTCGAAGTGCGTTGGCAGGCGAAGGACAAGCCAGTGGATGTGCGCAAGGAAGGTGGCCTGGCGCCGCCTGGCTATTCTGGAGCGCTCGGGTGGGCGGCGGAGGCTGCGCCGATTGAGGCCGAGATCCACTACCGCGATGGTGGTGTGAAGCGCATGACGGTGCCGATGGCATTTGCTGACGTCGTGCGCGATGAATCCGTGATCGAAGTCGAGAGTCGCGTGCTCGGCAAGGACGCCACGGGGCAGGAGTCGCGAGCGTGGACCTTGACCGTGGATGTGCCAGGCAAAGACGCGCTGGGCGTGGACCATGTCGAGTGGGAACTCGATCCGTGGTTGCCGCGGCCACGACGTTCGGAGACCCAGTCGTCCACGAGTTGGGCCATCGCTGGCACCAGCCGGCGCGATTTCCGCGCCGTGGCGGTGATCGTGCGCATGGACGGCACGAAGCAACGCCTCGAACGTTGGGTCGAGTTTGGCCCCGAAACGCGGTTTCCGGCTGATGCGGCGGTCGATCTGTTCGCGAGCGACGAGTACCTCGGCATCGTCGCGGGCAAACCCTGTTGGCGCGTGGTCTGGAAGCTGATCGGCGATCGTGCCTTGCTCGCGCGTTCGACGGATCTTGGGTACCGCGCCACGGGTGCCGACGGCAAGCTCGTCGAGCAGAAGGTCACGGCGGCCGACGTGGAGAGGTCCTACGCGTTTGTGATGGATGTGCCTGGGGCGCAGACGGTCGAGTTTACGATGCAGGTCGAGGGCCGGACGGTGCGGCGGACGTCGACGCACACGCCGCGGTCGCCCGTGAACGATGCGATGTTCCTCACGGTGAAGAGCAGCGCGGACAAAGACATCGCGATCCAGCCGCAGCACGGTGACTACTGGAGCGGCCGCAGTTTCGTAGCGAGCATCGCGGGACCCGTCGCGGAACGGCAGCGTATGCTCGCCGTCGAGTGGCGGCATCGCCTGGCCGGGCGCGCGGAGCGAACGCGGCTCGATTTCGGCTGGATGTTCTGGCCTGCTACGTTCGACCTGCGTTCGGCAACGGACGAGAGGTTTCCACTCGAAGCCGTCATCACGACGATCGATGGATATACCGAGAATCTGACCGCAGACGTCGTTCCGGGGCTTTCCTCGGCGAAGCGGCCCAAGCTGGCGCTACGCATCCGGGAGAAGTTCGACGGCTTCGACGACTTCTACCACCTGCCGCGCTGGCGCACGACCATCGCGCTCGTCGGGGATGCGGACGCGGTTGCGAGGCAATCGGCGTGGCGCCTCACCGCGGTGGAGGACGGTGGTCACAAGGTGATCGATCGCGAACTGCGCAAGGTCGGCGAGGTGGGCACCTTCTGGTTCCAACAACCGACGAGTGTGAGCGCCGTGGTTCGGGACGAGGACGGCACGGAAACGGTGCTGCACGGTTTCGTGCGCGCGGAAGCGCCGAAGACCGAACCGCTGTTCCTGCGGCTCGCGCGACGGCCGTCCGCGGCCGCCGGCGGCCTTGCGTTCACGCTGTGGCTCGATGGCCACGACAGCGTGCTTGAGCATGTGAAGAGCGTGCGCTACCTGCAGGCCGCAACCGGCTTCTCGCGCCACAACTCGCTGCGCGAGGGCGCTGGCTTCGTGGGCTTTGCGATCGACTATCCCGTCGACGGTGCGTTCCCGGTCAGCGCCGAGGTGATTCTCGACTCGGGCGAGACGAGAACGGGGACCTGTGCGGGCATGCCCGCGGTGCCGCCGGCGGGCTTTGTGCTCAGCGATCGGTACTACGGGGATGGGCTCTGGGAAGTGGAGGCGCGTCGGGTCGGGCCCGCGATGGAGCTGTTTGGCGCGTCGTCGGACAGTTGGTTTGGTTGCGAAGACCTCGAAGGCCGCACGAAGATCGGGGTTCTGCCGATCTACCCGTATGGCTTGTCGCGCTTCCAGCTGCGGGCAGGTCGGCACCCGATCGTGGGCCACGGCGTTCGGCTCGAAACGCCGCTTGGCCCGGTGGCGCAGGGGGACTTCGAAGTCGGTGCACGACCGCATCTGGAGGAGTTGCAGCTCGTGGTGACCAAGGACCATCCGTGGAACTCGCCCGCGGGCGAGAACCCGCTGTGGCTGGTGCGTCTCGATGGCCCCGAACGCGATCTGCAGCAAGTGCAGAGCGTGCGCTACGACGTTCGCGACGGGGTGACGCGAACGGTCGCGCGCCGTTACGCCGAGCAGATGGAGGGCTTCGCGTGCCGTGTCTCGGCCGGTCGCCTCGGGCTCAGGGTCCGCGTGACGATGCGCGATGGCACGCAGCGGCAGTTTGCGTTCGAGGCGAGCAAGTAGGCGCGCTCAGCTCTTCACGAACGCGGCAAAATCGGCCTTGCCATGCCCGGCAGTGATCGCGCGGTCCATCGCGGAGGCGACGCCCGGCAGCACCATCAGGGCCATCTTGCCGGCGGCTTCCTGCATGAGGCGGGCGTCCTTGCGCGCCATCGAGAGTTCGAAGCTGGCGGGGCCTTCACCGGCCTTCAGCAGGCGCTGGGCGATGAATGGGATCGCGCCGCCGATCTTCCATTCGTCGAAGAGCGAGACCATCGTCTCGGGGGTCACGTCGTTGCCGCGGCCGATCTGCAGCACATCGGAGATCGCACCGGTGAGCGCGAAGTACATCGAGTTACCCGCCAGCTTGAACACTGCGGCGAGGTCGATGCGATCGCCGGCGTACCAGAGTTTGCCGGTCATCGCCGACAGGTGCGCCTGCAGCTCCGAGTGATCCTGTTGTGGTCCCGACATCACCATCATGCCACTGCCCTCGCGGGCGTTGGTTGGCGACATGAACACAGGGGCCGAGACGTAGCGCACGCCTTGTTTGAGCAGCGCGGCGAAGCGCGCGGCGACCTTGGCCGGCAGGTTGGTGCTGTGGTCGATCACGGGCACCTTGGCGCCAAGGCCGGGCCGCAGGGCTGCGATCACGGCGTCGACGGCGGCGTCTTCGGCGAGCACGAGATGAACGTGCGAACAGCCGCGCACCGCGTCCGCGGGGTCCTTGGCGGCGATGGCGCCCTTCTTCACCAAGGGGGCAAGCTTGTCGGCGGAACGGTTCCAGACACGCACCGTGTGTCCCTTCGCGAGCAGGTTCTCCACCATGCCGCTGCCGAGGAGTCCAGTGCCGAGCAATGCGATCGTCGTCATGCGCACAGAGTAGGGCAAGGCGGCCGCCAGCGCGACTGTGACTGCCCGCACGATTGGGGCAACCAGCGCGTTGGGGCTACTTGCCGCGCTTGTCGAGATCCGCGTGCAGGATCGTGAGCAGGCGCTCGGCGGCAATCTTCTCGGCGGCGCGCTTGGTGCGATCCTGGCCTTCGGCGTGACGGCCATCGAGGATCTTGGCGGTCACGCGGAACTTCTGTTCGTGCTGCAGGCCGCTCGTCTCGAGCAGTTCGTAGCGCGGCTGGCCAAGTTTGTGGTGCTGGCAGAAATGCTGCAGGGCCGTCTTGCTGTCCTTGCTGACCTCGGGGGCGACTGTCTTGCCCTTGTCCTTCGGGAGCACGTGGCGGCGCACGAACGCGCGCGCGGGCGTGACGCCGCCGTCGATGAGGATGGCGCCAAGCACCGCCTCGACGAGGTCGGCCAGGATGCGCTCACCGCCGCGTTCGGCCTCGCGCAGGCCCTTGCCGGAGAGCAGGTGGTTGGCGAGGTCGAGCCGGCGACCGACCGCCGCGAGTGGACTGCGGCTCACGATGCGCGCGCGCGTTTCGGTGAGTTCGCCCTCGGCGATCTTCTGGTCGGCCCGGAACAGCACGTCCGCGACCGAGAAGTTCAGGAACGCGTCGCCGAGGAATTCGAGCCGTTCGTAGCTCTTCATGCCCTCGTTGGTCATCGACGCATGCGTCAGCGCGCGGTCGAGCAGCGAGAGGTCCTTCCACGTGTACCCGAGCTGCTTGGCCAGGGCCCGCAAGGAGCGGCGCCGGGCTTCGGCTTGTAGTGCATTGGGTTCGGACATGGCGGTCGAGGCCCAAGGTAGTGTGCGAACGCCTCGTTGGCTACCCTTTGGCGCACCGCGGCCGGCGAACGGCGGCGGAACAACGACATGGCGGAACGTGCCCCGATGGATCGAAGTGGTTGGGTGGCAGGCGAGAGCCTGCTGCTCGCGGGGCTCTCGTTCGTGGCCTATGTGCTGTTGCGCCAGGAGGCTCTGCACGGCACGGATTGGCGCTGGCTCGTGCTCTGGCTCGACGAGCCAGGGGCCGTGCACCCACAGCATCCGGGCTACCTGCCGATTGCGCGCGCCGTACGTTGGTTGCTGCAGCCCCTGGGGCTCGATGTCTATACGGCGCTCTGCGTCTATTCGGCGCTTGGCGCGTCGCTGGCGGTGGCTGCCGTGCATCAGGCCTCCTACGCCTTGCAGGGCGATCGCGCGTTTGCTCGCGCTGCGGCCCTGTTGGTCCTCTGGGTGCCGGCCCTATTCCACTTCGGTACCGTCGTAGAACTGCACGGGCCGTTTGCTGGCGTGATGGCGATGGCGGTGCTCTGCGCCGTGTTTCAAGCGCGCAGCGGCTCGCCGGCGACGGCCGTCTGCGCGGGGGCTTTCAGCGGGGTGGCTGCGCTCATGCATGCGACGGGCCAGCTGCTGGTGCCCGCGATTGGCCTTTCTGTGTGGTGGGCAGCGCGCGCCCGCGGCTTCTGGCGCGGGCTCAACGGGGCGCTGTTGTTCGTCGCAACCCATGCGCTCGTGTTTGGTGGCGCGTTTCTGGCCATGCGCCTGTTGGGCCATCTGCCGGCGTCGGTGGCGGGATTCGCTGGTGTTCCCGATGATCCGGCCGCACCGAACAACCCGCTCGCGTATCTGGCGCGCTGGTGGCGCGACGTCGATCTCGTGGCGCAGGTGGCGCCGACGGTGCTCGTCGAGTGGTTGGTGCCGTATGCACCACTGTCGGTGCTGGCGTTCCTCGCGTTTCGCGTGCGGGCCTTGCGCGTGTGGGCCGCAGGTTTTGCCGTCGCCGTGGCCGTCTACCTGCTCGTCACCGTGGCGCTCGTACACGCGGTCACCGACGAACGGGGTGCCTACCTGTTGCCGCTCGCCGTGCCTGCCGCCTGGCTGTCGTTGTTGGCCTTGCCGCGCCGCCTCTGGCCCTGGCTCGTGCTGCTCACGATCGGCTGTGGTTTTGCATTCCGCGGCGAACCTGGCCGGTTGCCACCCGATCGTGTTTTTGGCCGCGCTGCGGATCGCCTCGCGAAGGTGCACCGCACGACGTTCTTCGTTGCGGACTTTCCGGAGATGGATGGCGCGTTCGTTGAGAATGCGAGTCTCGACCTGCTCGTGGCGCGCAAGGAATACGACGAGTTGCGGGCCACGCAGCGCCAGACGGTGGCATTTGAGCCAAGTCCCGAACAGGTGGTCGCGTGGCTGTCCCTGCTCGCGCTCCAGCAACGGCAGAAGGGCGCGGAGTTCGTGATCACGGCGCGCGCGGTGCAGTGGCTCGAAGAGCGGGTGCCGGCGTTTGCTGCGGCGTGGCCTCGGTTCGTGCAGCAGGTGCAGGCCACTCTGCTGCCGGTGGATGCGGGTTTTGCGGGTTACCTGGTGCGGTGAGCAACGAACGTCAGTCCCACTTCCAGGGGTCCTTGTCGGCGGCTTCCTTCGCCAACCTCGCCTGCTGCTCTTCACGCTCGGCCTGCTCGGCGCGCCGCACCCGTTCTTCGTGCTCATGGCGCTCCGCGCGTTCGAGCATGAGGTCGGGTGCGAGTTCGCCGAGCAATCGGCGCGCACCGCAGCAGGTGATATCGCTGAGATCGAGCAACTCCTGCGCTTCCTCGGTGAGGAGCTGGCCTTGGGCGTCTTCGAGAATGCTGACCACCGGCGCCACGGGATCGGCCGATTGCGCGTGTACGACCGCGGTTTCGCCGGTGCTCAAGGTGACGAGTTGCCCGACTGGATAGAGGCCGTTGCGTTCGATGAACTTCCGCAGCAGGCGCTGGTCGAGGCGGTCGCCCATCGCGATCATGACGCGGTAGGCGCGGATTGGCGACATCGGGTGCTTGTATGGTCGCGCTGCGGTCAGCGCTTCAAACACATCGCAGATCTTCACGATGTTGGTGACCATCTCGGCGTGATGTTCGTGCGCGGTATTCGGGTAACCCTTGCCATCGGGGCCGCGGTGATGGCCAAAGGCCGCCACGATCGCGAGAGGATCCGAATCGTGATGCCCGAGCAGGCACTCGGCGCCCAGTTCGGCGTGGCGGTTCATCTCGCGCCGTTCTTCGGCGGACAGGGCATGTGGCGAGTGCAGGATCTCGAACGGCACCAGCGACTTGCCGACATCGTGCAGCAGTGCCGCCGTGCCGATGCGGATCAGCAGGTCGCGGTCGTCGGTCAAGGACCGCGCAAAGTGCATGCTGAGCACGGTCACGCGCAGCGAATGGCCGAACGTGAACGCGTCATATTGGTCCTGGCGCGCGAGCCCCAGCAGCGGCTCGCCTTTGGCGTCGAGCTGCTTCAGCACTTCCTCCGCCTGAGCTTGCACGGGAGCAAAATCGATGTGTCCGCCGCGACTGACGTTGACGGTGATGTTCTGCAGCAGGTCGATGACCGTCTGGTAGAAGCGCAGCCCGACCTGGATGCTGGTGCCGCTGGCGCCGGCGTAGGCCTTGCCCTCCTGGAATGGCGGCAGCAGGCGCACTTCGTGGCAGTTGCGCGCTTCGAGCTGGGTGTTGAGTTCGGCATAGGTCCAGCCCGGTCGCGGCTTGCCAACGAGGCTGGTCAGCAGTTCCTGCAGTTCGCTCTCACTCGCATTGCGGCCCAACGCGACGCCACCCGAACCCCACTGCTTCAGCGTGGCCAGCAGGCGCGAGGCACCGATGCTGGCGCCGATCAGTGGTCGCTCTTGAAAGACCATCACCCCATCGACGCAACCGAGTTGGATGGTGGGTTCGGCCGTCAGGTCCGCGAGCTCGACCAACAGTCGGCGCAGATTCTGCAGCGAGTTCTGCACGCGCGGATGATTGAGCTCGTAGATGCGCGAGTTGACGAGGGCGGCGATGAACTCGTCGATGAGCAGCGTGGCCTGCGTCGAGGCGTCCACGGGTGGCGGGTTCTCGAGGCGGGTCACAGTGAGTCTCCCTGCGGCATCGTGTCGAGTGCAGCTTTCGCCGCGCGTCGGGTCGCCCGCGAGCGTGCGCTGAAGTTCGTGAAGCGCCCTTGGTTGGCCAGCTCGGCCAGTTGTTTGGCGATCCCTGGTGTCGGCACGTGCCGCAGATTGTCGATGGCCTGACAGAGTGCTTCGATGGGCATCGACTCCAGGCCGCGCTCGACGATCTGGCCGAGTAGCCTGGCCGTCATCGTGCGCAGGGTGGGCTGGACGCGACGGCGAGCAATGGCGTCGTAGAGTTCGCGCACGTAGTCGCTCGTCAGCATGGGCGCCACGGCTGGATCGGCGAGCAACGCCTTCTCTGGGGCGGCGAGCTCGCGAGTGCGGGCATAGGCCAGCAGGTGCACGCGGATCGGCGCGGTGCTGCTGGCGGCGGCCTGCACGAGCAGCGGCAACACCTGCTCACCGCCGATCGCCGTCAGCGCGGCGATGGTGGGTTCGTCGTTGAGCACGCCGGCAACCGTAGCGGCCCGGACTCCTCCGATGGCGAGCACCGGTGCGAGCGCCCGCAGACCGTCCTGGAACACCTTCAGGCCCGCGGGATCGCTGCCAAGTGCGCGCGCGGCGAGGGGCAACGATTCGGGGAACCCGCGCATCACGAACTCGGCATCGATGTAGGCACGGTCGCGCAGGAATGGCAGTTTGCCAATGTCGCCGAGGAAGTGCAGCAGGCGTCGGCGGCCCAGTTCGGCGATCGCGTGTTCGTCGTGGCGTGGACGCAGGTAGTCGTCGAGCACGTCGATGAGGTTGTCATCGATCACCGTGAGGTGCTGTGTGAGGATCGGCTTCAAGGCCGCGATCACGTGCGCGCGTTCGGTGCGTGTGAACAGGTGCAGGTATATGCCCAGCAGTTGGCGCGCCATGGCCGGCGCCTTCGGCGAGAACTCGCTCACGGGCGGCAGCCGGTAGTTGCCCGTGTCTGGCAGGGCCGCCAGTTCGGCGAGCAGCGCCTGTGGATCGGCCGTGATGCGTTCGTCTTCCGGGCGGCCCGTGGGCAGGTTCATGACGAGCGACTTGCGCGGGGCTTCGGCGACGAAGTACTTGCGAGCGATCGCCAGTGCGCGGCGCAGGACCTCCGCGCCGGGCACCGATGCCCTGGCGCCCTTCGTACGCTCCATCTCCTGCTCGATGCGCTTCAGGACTTCCTGCGCGACCACTGCGGCCCGTTCTGGATCCGCAGTCAGGTCAACGGGCATCAAGTCGGTGATTGCCGTCAGCAGGTCAACACGCCGTTGTGGCTCGTCGCCGGCATCGGCACATGCCGACTGGATCGTCGCGAGTTGTTCGCGCAGGCCATCGTCCGTGCTCAAACGCGCGAGCACGCGAGCCTGCTTCTGCGCGGTCACTGTTTCGTGCGGGTTGGCGGCGCGAATCGCACTCTGCTCGGTGTCGGTGGCGCTCGAATCGAGCGTGGTATCAAACTCCCGTTCGCCGTGAAAACCGGCGTAGACAAGGTCGAAAGCCCGCAGTCGCGCATGGTCGCGCGGCCACAACATCGCGAGTGGCGTGCCGCGCCGGGACTGCGTCGTGTGCAGCGCCTGCGCGAAGCCGATGACGTCCTCGGCGGTGCAGTCGTGCGCAAACTCGACGCCGCGCATGGCCGCTTCGCGAAAGCGCTGCAGCAGCCAGGCGGCGCGGCTGTCGCTGGTGGGGATGGGCACCCGATCGAAGACGATCTGCTCCCCTGCGGAGTACACCATCGTGGTAAGGCCTTCGGCCTTCTGGTGCAGTCTGGCGAGCAGCTCCGTCGCCGGCACGACCACGCGTGGATGGTCGGCGGGATAGATCCCCACATTGCGCAGGGTGGCCGCCAACAGTTCGGCCAAGGCGGCAATGCTCGCAGGCACGACGGCGCCAGGTTCCTTCGTAGTCGGTGTCGTACCCACGCACCTCGGCTTATCGGGTGCCCTGCCGGGAAAACCCGAGTCGGCGCGAGCGGGCTTGCCGCCGGGCCGACTAGGTCGACGAAGTGCCCTCGATAGTGCCCTTGGCAGCGGCAAAACCGAAGTCCGCCGGCCACGGGGCATGGATCGTAATGCGAGACTCGGTGCCCGGTGGCGCAAAGGCCAGTTGGCTCGCATGCAGCAAGTGGCGTCCCGGCGGCAGATCGGGGGGCGAGGTCACGGGTTGCCCCATGAGGAAGCGCACGAACTGCCGTTCGTCCTCGCCGTAGAGCAGGTCGCCGACGATCGGGTGCCCGATGTGCGCAAGGTGCACACGCAGCTGGTGTCGCCGACCCGTGCGCGGCGTGGCGCGCACCAACGTGCGAGTCCCTTCGTGTGCGAGCACCGTCACCCGAGTGATCGCAGGGCGACCCTCATTCTGCACCGCCGCTTTGCCGGGCACACGACTGTCGGTGGCATCACCGATCGGCGCCTCGATGTCGAACTCCGCGCGATCGGGATGCCCTTCGATCACGGC
Source organism: Planctomycetota bacterium (assembly GCA_020851075.1). Taxonomy (GTDB): domain Bacteria; phylum Planctomycetota; class UBA1135; order UBA1135; family UBA2386; genus JADZDL01. The sequence goes on from JADZDL010000305.1 coordinate 13,257, forward strand.
GAGGTACTGCTTCTCGATCGTGTGGGCGCGAAACAGCAGATCGAAGTGGCGCGCGGTCTGCCCATCGCGCGTGAGCAACAGGCAGCCACTCGTGAAACGATCGAGGCGATGCGCGGGTGCTGCGCCGAGCCGTGAGGCGATGTCCTGGCCGGGCCGCTTCGCATCCGGCGTGGTCGACGTACCAGCCGGTTTGTCGACGACGAACCAGCCACCCCCGTCATGGAGCACCACAATCGCCGCGGGCGTGCCGCTTGGCGTGTTTGCTGCCGGGCGCGGGCCTACGAACACGACATCGCCAACCGCCAGCCGGCGCGAACTCTTGGGCGGGGCCTGGGACGCGAGGTGCACGCGGGTCTCGATTGCTTCCTGGATGGCCGTGCGCGACATGCGCGGCAACATCTGCCGCAGGAAATGGTCGAGCCGCATCCCGCGATAGGCTTCGGTGACAGCGTAGGACTCGGGCGCAGCGGCCATGGTTGCGGGATCGCGCAATCGTTGAACTGCGCTAGCATGCCCCAGATGGTGATCGCGCGCGAACGCTTTGAGGGCTGCCTGCTCGGTTTGGCGCTGGGTGACGCGATGCTGGCGCCGTACGAAGGTGGTTGGTTGGAGCGTCTGCTGTGGCGGTGTATCGGCACCACCCGAGCTGGTGAGATGCGTTGGACGGATGATACGCAGATGGCGCTCGACCTCGCGCAGAGCCTCGTGGAGCGCGGCGAGGTCGATGGTGACCATCTGGCCCAGCGCTTCGCGCGCAGCTATCGCTGGAGTCGCGGCTACGGCCCCGCTGCCGGGCGTATGCTGCGTCGCATCGCTCGTGGTCAACCGTGGCAACAGGCCAATCGTTCGGTCTATCGCGAAGGGTCGTTTGGCAATGGCGGGGCGATGCGCGCGCCGATGATCGGACTGTTCTACGCCGTGCGTCCTCAAGAACTCGGCAAGGCGGCGGCGGCCCAGGCGCAGGTCACGCACGCGCATCCGGAAGGCATCGAAGGCGCGGTCTTGATTGCAACCGCCACGGCTGCGGCGTTGCAGGCAGCGGCGCCGAAGGCGGTGAGTGCCGCAATCGATGCGTGCCAGCTGTCGGCGCCATTCGCGGAGCGCTGGCAGATCGCGCGCGGTTGGCTGGCTGCGGGGCGCGAGGCGACGCCGCGCGAGGTGAAAGCACAACTCGGCAACGGCATGGCCGCTGTGCAATCGTGCATCACCGCGATCTACCTCGCCGCGCGTTGGCAGGCTGCACCCTTCGCCGATCTCCGGGCGTTCCTCGTGGAGTTGGGCGGCGACGCCGACACGCTCGGCGCAATGGCCGCGGCGATCTGGGGCGCCAGGAACGGGATCGCTTCGTTGCCCAGCGATGGTCTAGCGCGGTTGGAGCAGCGCGAGCAACTGTTGGCAGTTGCTCGCGCCCTGCATGCGCGTTGCGCGTGACCTCAGAAGCGGCTTGCTTGCTGTAGGAGGACCTGCGGAATCCGGCGCAGGCAAGCAAGCACTACTGTCAGGTGTCCAAGTGCACGGTGAGCGGTAACGTGGCGCCCAACTGCGTCCCCGCGGCGTTCACGAACGCGGTTTGGACCAGAACCGACAGTACGGGCGCGATGCCGGGGTTCTGCAGGGTCAGCTGCGCAATGCCCGCGGCATCGAAGGAGACAAACCACGTGGCGAACGCGTTCGTCATCGCCGTGTCCCAGTGCAGCGGAGCCTCAAAGCCCGGCAGGGCGAGCGGCATGGCGCCGAGGCTCGGTGCAAACGCGATGGCGACGAGGCCAAAACCGTTCGCGGGGCCCTGCGCAACCTGCAGGGTGAAGGGACCCGTTGGCACGGGGTTTGGCACCGAACAGCTCGCAATGGCCGATTGCGCGTGCACCGTGCGCAGTTGGCTGGTGACGCCCCAGGCCGTCTCGTGCACGCAGAGCATGCTGGCTTCTGGCTGGAACGGCTCGAGCACGGCGGTGGTGTTGGCGGCGACGAACTGCACCGTCGAGGCGCTCACGCTGGTGGTCGCGTAATCCGCAAACGTCGTGCGCCACGGCGTGGGGCCGGTCGCGTCGTTGAGTTCGCCGATGGTGTTCGTCCACCAATCGGTGAAGAACAGGTCGCCATCGTCGTCGATGGCGAGGTCCGCAGCGGCGTCGATGCCGGTGAATACCACTTCGGCCTGCGGCAAGCCGAGCACGACGTTCTGCGCGAGGGCTTGATCGACGATCGCGCGGCGGAAGCGCAGAATGGTCGTCGAGCCGGGCGGCGTCGGAAACAGCAGGCTTGAGGTCGCGTAGTAGAGGTCGCCGTTGCTCGCGAGCGCGATGGGCCCCGAGGCGCCGGGCAGCTGGGCGAGCATCTGGGTGTTGCCGGTCGCGAGGTCGACGGCGATCACTTCGTTGTCGAGCGTCGAGAACCCACCGGTCTTGGCCGAGACCAGTGCGGTGCCGGGGGTGAGCAGCACGGCGTCGTAGTTGAAGACGACGTTGGCGATGGGCTGGCTCGGAGGTGTGGCGTTCAGTGGCACGAGCCAGATGCCGTGGGTCGTGCTTTCGCCAAACAACAGCGTGCTGCTGTCGACCGCGATCGTGAACGAGCCGAACACCGGCATTGCGAAGTGCAGCAGCGAACGCGCCGGTTGGCTGGGGACTTCGAGCCACAGGTCGCTGCCGTCAAACCAGGCCAGCTGGTCGGCGGGCAGGGCGAGCACGTTGCTTGCGCTCGTCGGCAGCACGGCAACGGCGTCGTGGTGACCTTCCGGCAGCAGTTGGGCTCTGAGGGATGTGAGGGATGGGCTAGCGAGGACGAGAGAAAGGGCGAGCAGCAGTCGTTGGGTGCGGGACAGGCTTTGGGTGCGGGACATGGGGGGAATCTCAGGGAAGGAGTTGGAGGGACCGCAGCGGCGTCGTGCCCGCGGTCGTCGAGCCGGTCGTGCCGAGCACGATGGCTTGGAAGGACAACGTGACGGCGTAGCCGCCGGGATTCGTGAACGGCCACAACGCTGCGCCGGTGGCGTCGAGGGGCAGGAGCTGCACCGCGAGGGGCGCGTTCTGTGGCAGTGCGAGCCAGAGTGGGGTGGTGCCGAGCATCGCGGCGGGCAGCTCGGCGATGGGCGGTGCCAAGGTCGCTGCGAGCAGGGCGAAGCCCCCGGCGGGGGCGCCGTCGATCGTGACCGTGGCGGGGCCGGGCGCGAGCACGAGTGCTGGCGCGAGGGTGAGCTGGGGTCGTTCGGGGCGCAGCTGCAGCACTTCGAAGTGCGACCAGAAGTCGGTGCGCGCGACGAACAGCGAGGGAGCCCGTTCGGGCGGTTGGTAGGCGGCAAAGGGCGCGCCGCTGCCCGCCGCAAAGTGCAAACCGAGCGCAATCATCGAAGCGCCCGCGTCGAGCACCGTGCCGATCGGCGACAGGCCACCGGGCGCGCTGCGCAAGACCAGCGAACTCGCCGGGTCCGTGGTGTAGACGCAACCGAGGTCGTCTTCGGCGAGCGAGTAGATGCCCAGAAAGCCCGAGCCGGACTGCGTCGCATCGGCGACGGAAAGGGTGGCGCCGGCGAGGGCCAGCTGGACCTTCGCCGCGGGAATGCGCAGCAGTCGGGCGGCCAGCGGGGGTGGTGGCACGATCGGGCCGAGTTCGGCGACGAGCAGGTTGCCCTGGTGGTCGAGCAGCAAGGGGCCCGACGGCCCCTGCAGCGAGAGGATCTCGCGCGGGACGAGGCCGGGGCCCGCGAGCCAGACGCCCGAATTGGCGCCCGCCTGCGGCCAGTTCGGGTTGGCTTGCAGCAGCAGCTGGCCGCCTGGCAAGGCACAGGCGCTGAACGCATTGGCGGGGCCGGCAAACGTGCTTGGGACGCCGCCACTGGTGGTGTCGAGCACGTGCACCGTGCCGCTGCGCAGCGCGCTCACGTAGACCGAGCAGGGGGCCGGTCCCGCGCACAGGGTGGCGACGTCTTCGCTGCGCAGGTCGCGAAGCAGCCGCGGGTTTGCGCCGTTGGCGAAGAGTTCGACGCGCGAACCAATCGCCAGGACGCAGCGGTCGGCATCGAGCGGCAGGAAGGCGCGCACCGTAGCCGCGCGCGGCATTTCCTCGGCCAGCGTGGTTGCCCGCAGACCGGGCATCGGCTGGGGCGTGGGCGGGAGGGATTGGGCGGTTGCGGGTTGGACCGCCGCGAGAACCGCCGCGAACGGGATCACGGCCGCCGACGCCAGGAGCGCCCTAAACAGGCCACGGGCCGGCGACGAGCCCACAGGCTTGCCAAGACCCATAGGCCCGGCAAGCCCCATCGGGGAGTGCATATTCCACCTCGGCGTCTTGCGCGCCAGATGTGCCGCCAGGGTTGGGTCTGGCCAGATTTGGCCCGACCCGAGTTGGCGGAATCGAAACGGCGACCTTGCGGTCGGACCCCGGCGGATGTTCTGGCTTCCGGATCGACCTACTCACCCGCCTTCCCAGGTCGTCGACTCGACGATCCCAGTGGCATCTTGGGCTTTCGTTCCCGGTTTCAGCTGCGGGACAGCGCCGGAATTGCACCGGACTTCCCCGCTGGGGACCCCGTGAGGGTAGCCGGTGAGCCACGGTTCGCAAGCAGGGTTCGCCGGCAAGATTGGTTGCGGACCGTTTCTAGCGGGGGCTTGCCTCCGCTGGCTCGCCAGCCGAAAACGATGGCGAAGCTCGCGTGCCCGCGGCCTTCCCGTTCCCCCTCCCACATGCCTTCGTCCTTGCTCGCCGACGCGAAGCGCCACGCCGCCCGCGTCGGGCTCAACTTGTTTGGTGTCGTCGACGCCGCCAGGTTTGACGCCTGCCAGCCCAAGGACCAGCGCATCACGAGTCGCTGGCCCAAGGTCGGCACGGTCATCGTGCTCGGCAGCGGCGGTCGCGAGTTCTGGCAGCGGTTTGCCGAAGCCTGCGCGAAGCGGGCCGTTGCCGGGGCGCTGCCTCTGCCGCAGCAGTTCGCGGGCCAGTGCGTGCGCGAGATTGCGGCGGTGTTCCTCACGCAAAGCTTGCCCCTCGAGGTGCTTCTGCCCGAAGGGCGATGCCCGAGCTTCGCCCGGCTCGCCGAGGCCGCGGGTTTTGGTACGGTCTCACCGGTGTCGGGGCTGTTGTTGCATCCCGAGTTCGGGCCGTGGGTTTCGTTGCGCGCGGCACTGTTGGTGGAAGGGCGGCCGTTTGGTGACATCGAGGACGTTTCGATCACCGACCGCTTCCAGCCGTGCTGCAGTTGCCGCCAGCCATGCTTGCAGCCGTGTCCCCCGGCGCCCGCTGCGGCGCCTGCCACCGCGCTTCCGAACGGCGCCGCAGGAGTCGTTAGCGCAGCGCCTGCGGTGCCTTGCGTGGCCACGACCCAGGCGGGGCCCTGCGCGTCCTCGAAGTGCCGCTGCGCTTGTCCCGTGGGCAGCGAACATCGCGACGGGGTTGGCAGCGACGCCGTGGCGCCGGCTAGGCCCACGAGCCGTCTGCTGCGGATCAGCTTTGGCGTGCTGCGCTTCGTGCCACGCTTCCTGCGCCGCTGAAGAGCGAGGTTGGTGCTGCGAAGTCGTAGCCGGAGGACTTCGCGCTAGGGGCCGAGTGGCTCTCTTGTTCTTCGGGGGGGCTTGGGCATGATCCTTGACGACGCTCCGGTCAGGGCGTCGTGACTGGTTCGGCGAGGGAACTGCGTAGCCTGCGCAGTCGGCGAACCAGGTTTGCAGCCAAGAGGTGCCTCGGCGGTGAGGCATCAGAGCAGTGCAATACTGCGGGGCACTTTGGTGCCCGGGGGGTTCGTTTGAATCGTATTCTGCTTGCGTGCAACGCCATCCTGGCGCTGTTTCTCGTCATTCGTCTCCTCAACACCGGCGCGCCGGCGATTGCCGCCGAGAAGGTCGCTGCGTGGCGCGCCGAGGACCTGCGGTTGGTCGCGTCGGATGCGGCGCAGCTTGCCGACCTGCTGTCGCCACCGGACGGCACCAGCAAGTCGCCCACGTTCCTGCTGCACCTCGGTGCCGAAGTGGCGTCTGCTCCGCTCTCCACGGCGCCCGTCGATCTCGGGCTCGTGAGCGAGCCGCAACTCGAGCTCGTCACGGCGTGGCAATCGAGCAGCATCCTGCGCGTTGCCGTGCAGAGTGCGCTGTTGCCGGCCACGCGCTACGAGTTGCGTTTCCAACGCGAGCTGCAGTCGCTCGATGGGCGCGTTCTGCCCGCGGGCACTGCCGTGCCGTTGTTCACGCCGAACGCGACGTTGCGTGAGATCCTCGTCGAGGATGATCCGCAGATGGCACCGGGACGCGGCGAGGCGGCGCTGCGCGTTCGTCTGAGTCTGCCGATCGAACTCGCGGCTGCACAGCAGTTCCTCGTCTTGCGCGATGCGGAGACGCTTGCCGAACTGCCGGTCAAGGTCGAATCGCTCGATGGTGGCAAGGGGCTGCTGTTCCGCATGCGCCAGCAGAAGGGCGACCAGCAGAAGGGTGACCAGCAGCACCGGGAACTCCCGCCCGTGGTGCACGTCGTGTTGAAGAAGGGGCTCGTTCCGACGCACGGCAAGCTGCCGCTGGCGCGGGATCAGGTGACCCGGGTTGATGTCTACGAAGCGCTCGATTTGCGGGCGGCGGAGGTTGACAAGGACGCGTTGGATCTCACGTTCAATCGTACGGTTCCCCTGCCCGATGCAAACCTCATCCGCGTGACGCCAGCTGGCAACTACCAGTTTGAGGCCACCAGTCGCGGCCTGCGCGTGCACGGCGAGTTTGTGCCGGGCACGTTGGTGACGGTCGATCTCGCCGCCGGCTTCCCGGGCAAAGGCCGCTCCTCACTCGGTGTTCCCGTGCGTCGTACGATGATCGTGCCCGACCTCGCACCTTCGGTCGCGGTGGTCGGCGACGGTGAGATCCTCAGTGCTCGCGCCGAACCGATCGTGACCTTGCGCGGCTGCAACACCGAGAAGGTCTCTGTGCGCGTGCGACGCGTCTACGCCAACAACGTCGTGCGCATGCTGCAGCGCAGTGATGCGCGCGTGTTCGCGCCGGCGATCGAACGCGAGCTCTCGATCGCGTGCGTGCGAAACGTCGAATGGACCGAGAAGGTCGATCTGCGCGAACTGCTCGGCGGCGAACCGCGCGGCATCTACCAGTTGGAGGTCTGGAGCCAACACCAGTATTGGCCCTTGCAACGTCTGCTGCAGATCACCGACCTTGGGGTCACGGTGCGCGCTGGCGTGGACCGGGCCGCGGTGCAGGTGCTGTCGATTGCGGATGGCACGCCGTGCGCGGAGGCGCAGGTGGTGATCGTCACGGAGACCAATCAGGAGCTCGCTACGGGCCTCACGGATGCCGAAGGCAAGGTGTTGCTGACCTGGCCGTCCTCGGCGGCCGATCGCCAACCGTTCCTCGTGCAGTGCAAGCGCGGGGATGATCAGGTGTTCGTCGGCATGAGCCGCTGCGGCGTCGAACTCGCCGACGACGGGCTCGGTGGGCGCGCGTACCTGCGCGACGGTATCGAGGCGCTGGTCTGGCCATCGCGCGGCATCGTGCGCCCCGGGGAGACACAGGAACTCGCCGTGCTCGTTCGCGATGCCGCCGGCGCGGCAGCGGTGGATCGCGAACTCAGCGTGCTGTTCCGCGCGCCTGGTGGCAAGGAGGTTCGCCGCACGGTGGTTCGCACGGACGGTTCCGGGCTGTTTGCCGCCGTGGTCGAAGTGCCCGCGGATGCCCCCTGTGGCCTCTGGACGGCGAATGTCGTGCAGGAAGCGGGGCCCGGATCGAAGCAACTTCTGACGCTGGGACAGGCCAGCTTCGAAGTCGCGGCGTTTGTGCCCAATCGCCTCGAAGCGAGTGCGAGCATCCTCGGCGAAGTGCACCACGGCGCGCCCCTCTCGGTGCGGGTGCAGGGCAACTGGCTCGATGGAACGCCCGCCGCGGGGCGCCCCGTGCAGGTGCGCGTGCGGCTCGTGAAGACGCGTTTTGCCCCGCCGGACCTCGCTGACTTCTCGTTTGGCAGTGGGCTCGATGCGCCGCCGCCCGGGGACCAGCCGATGGTGGAGGCCGTGCTCGATGCGCAAGGGCAAGCGGAGCTCGTTCTGCAGCTGCCGCCGCAGGGTAGCGAGCAGGTGTTGCTGGCGTCGGTGGCCGCCGAAGTGCTCGATCCGTCGGGGCGAGCCGTGCGTGCGCACACGCAGCATCTCGTCCAGCCAAACGGGTTCGTGCTCGGTGTGCGCGCGGGCCCCGGCAAGGTCGAACTGCGGGCGGTGACGGCAAATGGCGCGGTGGCGGAGCAGAGTGCGTGCACGCTGCGCATCGAGCGGCGGCACTGGGCATGGCGCTACGAAGCGCGCGGTGACAACCGCTGGTCGTGGACCACGTTCGTCGAGAAAGAGGTCCTAAGCGAAGGGCCGGTAACCCTCGTCGAGGGTGCGGCGACGGTGGAACTGCCGATGACGGAAGGGCGCGGCTGGCTCGCCGCGATTGCGCTCTGCGGCGACCTGCGCGCGGAGCAGGTGGTGGGCCGGGCGTCGCGCGCGCCCGATCGGTTGCGCGTTCGCGCCGCCAACAACCCGGCACCCGGCGAGCTCGTGCAGATCGACATCGATGCGCCGGCGGCTGGTCGGGGCTTTGTGACGTTCGAGACGGATACCGTGCTCAGTGCCCACGTCGTGCAGTTGCAGGCGGGGGACAATCGCATCGAATTGCCGATTCCCGAGGCTGCGCGTGTGCCGAACCTGCACGCGGTGGTGACGCTGACGCGGCCCGTCGCGAGTGCCAAGGCCGGCGAAGGTCCCGCCTGGTTGCTCGGGGCTGCCGATGTGCGGCTGCGGCGCGACGACGTGGTGGCCGCCGTGCAGTTGCAGGTGCCATCGCAGGTATTGCCGGAGTCGCCGCTGCACGTGGTCGTCGAAGCGCCCGGCGCCAGCATGGCCCTCGTGGCCGTGGTCGACGAAGGGGTGCTCGCGGTCACCGGCCACGCCTCCCCGGACCCACTGGCGTTTGTGCTCGCATCGCGTGCGCTCACCGTCGAAGGTGCGGATACCGGCTCGCGGCTCGTGCGCGACATGGTCTTCGTGCCGCGCACGAAGACTGGTGGTGACGATGACGAAGACCTCGGCGCCATGTTGCGCGGTGGCAGTGTCGACACGCGCATCCGCCCGCTGGCCTTGTTTGCCGAGGTTGCACTGCTCGACGGTCGCGGCAGTGTGGACTTTCGTCTGCCGACTTACGAAGGGCGCGTTCGCGTCATGGTCATCGCCGCCGGGCCGCAGCGTCTGGGCAGTGCCGCGGCCGAAGTGCTCGTGAAGGCGCCGCTCGGCCTGCAGGTCGCCGTGCCGCGTATGGTGGCGCCGGGCGATCGTTTCGTGATCCCCGTGTCGTTGCGCAACGACCTGGGCAAGGACGTGGTCGTCGCGGTACAAGTGCAAGCGCCCGCGACCTTGCAGTTGCCCGGTGGCGAACGCTACGAAGTGCCGCTCGCTGCGGGGCAGGTCGCCAATCTCGACCTCACGGTGGTGACCACGGCCGCCGCCGAAGGGCCGCAGGCCTTCACGGTGGTGGCGACGGCTGCGGGCGAGACACGCACGATTCGCGAGGTGATTGCCGTTCGCACGCTGCGTTTGCCCGAACGTGAGAGTCTGGGCGTGCGCCTGGGCGACGAGCAGACGATGACGCTTGCCGCCGGCTGGGCGAGCAAGGGCCTGCATGCGGAAGTCACCATCGACAGCAGTCCCGACCGGCAACTGCGGCCCGCGCTCGAAGCGATGCTGGAGTATCCGTACGGCTGCTGCGAGCAGACGTCGTCGCGCGGCATGGCGTTGGCTGCGTGTGCGGCCCTGTTGCCGCGTCTCTACGAGGATCCGGCCCAGGCGCCGAAGGCGTTGCCGCTCGTGCAGGCAGCCGTCGATCGCGTGTTTGCGATGCAGAATACGCGCGGTGGTTTTGGCTGGTGGATGAGCGATCGCAGCGACGATGCGTTCCTCACCGTGCACGTGATGGACTTCCTGCTGCAAGCGCGGGAGGTTGGCGCCGAACTGCCGGCGAATGGGCTCGCGCGGGCTACCGAACGCCTGCTGGAGTTCGCCGCGACCGCTGGCGAGATCGACGTTCGTTGCCATGCCATCGAAGTGCTCGCGCGCCTTGGTCGCACCGTGCAGCCGCGGCTCGATTGGTTGTGCGCGCAGCCGGTTGGAACCGAAGCGCGGGCGCGACTCGCGACGGCACTCGCGGTGCTGGGCGAACGGCCGCGGGCCGCCGCGTTGCTGCAGCATGGTACAGAGTTCGTGATGCCGACGGCGGCGTCGAATCGTACCCTCGCTTCGCCGATCCGCGCGCAGGCGTTGCTGCTGCGAGCGCAACTCGCCATCGATCCTGGCCACCCTTCGTTGCCGGGGCAGGTGGCGGCGTTGCAGCACCAGTTGTTGCGGCCGCGGTATCTGTCGACGCAGGAAATGGCGCAGGGCCTGCGTGCCGTCGCTGACTACTACCGTCGTCAGCCAGTGCCGAGCAAGACGGCGCACGCAACCGTGCTCGTCGATGGCGTGCCGTTGTCGGTGGCGGCCGGTCCTGCGGTCGTGCTGCCGATTCACCCAGGATCCTCGGTGACGCTGGCTGCCGGCGGAGAAGGCTTCGCGCTGGTGAGCGTGCGCGGGTATGCGCCGCCGGTTGCCCGCGAGGACGAACGCCTCGCCTTGCATCGGGAGATTCTCGACCTCGACAGCGGCCAGCCGGTCACCAGGATGCGGCGCGGGCGTGTCTACGAAGTCCAGATCCACGTCGAGGTCGCCGAAGAATGCCGCGACGTCGTGATGGCGGATCTGCTGCCGGGTGGTTGCGAAGCCGAGCCCGCCGTGCCTGGCGATGCGCTGCGCAGTGGCGATATCGACGACGAGGCGAATGCGCAGGGCGAACGCCGTCTGGCGCCGCTCAGCCTCGAAGCGCGCGACGATCGGGTGCTCATGTTCTTCTCGCGATTGCCAACCGGACGGTTTGTGATCCGTCACCGTATTCGCGCCGTGTTCCCCGGCGAGTTTGATGCACCAGCGGTGACCGCCCTGGGCATGTATGACGCTACGTTGCAGGTCAGCGAAACGAGCCCGCTGCGACTGGAGATCCTGCCGTGAACCGTCGCCCGCGGTGGCGGCGCCTCGCGCGCCGCACACTCCTTCTGCTGCTGGGCAGTGCGCTGCTCGCGCTGGTGGCAGAACGCGCGCTGGATTGGGTCTGGCCCTATCCGCTCACGCGGTTGCGGGCGCTCGAACTCTCGACCGTCGTGCATGCGGCAGATGGCACGTGGCTGCGCGTGGTGCCGACCGCCGCTGGCGAACGTGCGTTGCCGCTGGAATGGCAGGACGCACCGCCGCTCCTGCGCGCGGCGATCCTGGCCGCCGAGGATGAGCGCTTCCTTGCCCATGGGGGCGTGGATTGGGCCGCGATCCTGCGCGCCGGAGTCAGCAACCTGCAGGCTGGTCGCATCGTTTCGGGTGCTTCGACGTTGACCATGCAGGTCGTGCGCATCGTCGAGCCGCGGCCGCGCACGTTCTTCGCCAAGTTCGTCGAAGTGCTGCGCGCGCGCCAGCTCGAACGGACCCTCGACAAGGAGGCCATTGCGTCGGTGTGGCTGCAGCAGGTGCCATTGGGTGGCACGCTGCGCGGTTTTGCCGCGGCGGCCCGCTACTGGTTTGGCCGGCCCGTAGAAGAACTCGCGGCGCACGAAATCGCCGCGCTGCTCGCGATGGTGCCCGCCCCTTCGTTGCGTTCACCGCTGCGACGGCCGGCGCTGCTGCGCGAACGCCGCGATGCGCTGTTGCTGCGCATGGCCGAACTGGGCAGTCTCACCGTCGACGAAGCGACCACAGCGCGGCGACAGCCTCTCGGCATGCGTGTGCACGCCTGGCCCTGGCTTGCCCCGCAGCTTGCCGATCTGGCGGTCGCCGAGCTGCGTGGCCAGCGACCTGCCGTTTGTGCGACTGCGGCAGACCTTGGCCTCGAGGAGCGATTGCGCAGCGTCTTGCGAAGTGCGGACCTGCCCGGAGACGGTGTGGCGGTCGTCGTGCTCGATCGCGAGCGTGGTGTGGTGCAGGCCTTGGTTGGTGGCCTGGAAGAACGGGCACCGCTGGATGCTTCGCGTCGGCGGCGCTGCGTGGGCAGCACCTTGAAGCCGTTCCTCTATGCGCTGGCCCGCGACTGTGGCGCATGCAGTGAAGAGGGGCTCATCGAGGATGTGCCTCTGGCCGTCGGCGATTGGCAACCGAGCAACTTCCATCGTGGCCATGCCGGCACGATGCAGGCTGCCGATGCGCTCGCCACGTCCAACAACATCGCCGCCGTTCGTTACCTGCAGCGGGTCGGCGAGATCGCGTTTCGCGACCTGCTCGTCGGGCTCGGCTTGCCGCCGGTTGCGGCAGGGCACGATATGACGGCGATCCTCGGCACCGGGGCTGCTTCGCCGCTGGAGCTCGCGCGGGCCTGGCAGCGGTTCGTAGCCGTGCCGCAGCAGGTGGGATTGTCGCGCGCGAGCGTCGATTGGACGCTGCGCGCTTTGCAGCGATTGCCCATGCGCCGAGGGCAGCGCGGCGGTGGCATGGCCTGGAAATCCGGAACTTCTTCGGGTCGCCGCGATGCGTGGTGTGTTGGGATCGACGACACCCACGTCGTCGTGCTTTGGCTCGGTAACCTCGATGGCCGCGGCAATTCCGATCTGGTGGGGGCGCGCACGGCGGCGGACTGGTTGGGGCGGTTGGCGGCGGTGCTGTAGCAGTTAGGTAGAAGCTTGTTCAAGCTGCACGCAGGGTGTCGTCGATTCCTCGAATGGAGACCTAGAGGAGACCACAATCATGCGTATTGCCGCAGCTATCGTTTGTACCCTTCTGGCCGCGACGGCCATTGCCCAGGAACCTGAGAAGAAGTTCGAGATCACGCCTGCCGTGCAGGCGCAACTCGACGTCTGGAAGAAGACGGTTGCCGAATGGGCTGCGGACCCGAAGGTCGTGGCCGCCGTCGAGGAGCAGAACAAGAAGGGCCCGCTGGAGGGCATGGACAACAAGAAGTGGAAGGCTCTGCGCCGTCGTTCGCCCGAAGTCGAGGCCTACCAGACGAACGTCGCCGCCAAGCAGCTGGCCGAGAAGAGCAAGGCCAGCAACGGCATCGTCAGCGAGGCGTTCCTGAACGCGCAGAAGGGCGAGAAGGTCGCGTTCCTCGAGAAGACCTCGAGCTACCTGCACGCGGGCAGCCCGAAGTTCGACCAGCCGTTCCAGAAGTTGCAGACCTGGCAGGGCAAGCCGGAGTTCGATGAGTCGTCGCAGGCCTATGCCGTGCAGGTCTCGGTGCCCGTGCTCGATCCGAAGAACCCGAAGCAGGCGATCGGTGTGCTCGTGGTGGGAATCAACCTGACGCAGGTTGCCAGCCCGAAGCCGCCCGCGCCCGCGCCGGCGCCGGCCAAGTAGGCCTCGGTCCGAGTAGCCGTCGGCCGTTAGTGCTGCGGCGTCATTCTCTCTTACGACGTACTTCGGCGTTGTCATGACTCAGTCTGCTGGAGCAGTGTCTCAACTTGGTTGGCTGCGGTCGCGCTTCACGGTTCGCCTGCGGTTGATCGCGCTGTTGCTGTTTGCTGGTGCGATGCTGGCGGGCTTGGGCTACGAGCTGTTGCTCGGCCTCAGCCAGGTCAACGCCTCGGTACAGAGTCTGGCGCAACGTCACATGCCCGCCGTCAACCTGGTCGGGCAGGTACGCGCGAGTTTCCTCAATGCCTACCTCGCCGAGCGAACGCTGCTGTTCCAGAGCATGTCTACGGATGCCGCCAAGGAACTCGTGGCGGCCCACAAGGCGGGCACGGCAGCGGCGGTCGCCACGTGGCAGAAGTTCCACGACGTTGCGCCCGCGGTGGCTGAAGGGCTCGGGTTCCGAGCGAAGTGGGACGAGTGGCACAAGGTCTCCGACGAAGTGGTCCAGATCCTCGCGGACGATACGCCTGCCGCGCGCCGCGACGCCGTGGACTTGTCGATGAGTCTGAGCAAGGACAACGCGGCGGCTGTCGAACAGGTGCTGGACGCGGCCGTTGTTGCGTGTTCTGAGGCTGCGCTCAGCGAAGCGAATGGCACGGCGACGTTCGCCGCCGAGCAGCATGAACTCTTCTACGCGCATCTTGGCTACGGCCTCGGTGCCCTGCTCCTGCTCGGTCTGGTGGTCGTGCAGAGTGTGGTCGGTCCGTTGCGCCGCACGGTGCGCGCGCTGCAGGCGTGCGCGGATGGGCAAGGCAATCTCGCGCAACGTCTGCCGTTGGCCTCCGGCGAGACCGGTGCCCTGGCGGTGGCGTTCAACCGTTTTGTCGATGGTCTGCGTACGATGGTCGAACGTATGCGCGCCACGGCGACGCGCGTGCATGGTGCATCCGAATCGGTTGCACAGATCGGCGATGCGTTGACCGAACGCGCCGAAGAAATGGACCAGCGCCTCGGTGGTGCGGCGGCGGAGTCGCAGACCGTGCAAGGGGTCACGGGCGCGGCGGCCGACTCGACGCGCGAGTTGTCGGCGAGCATCCAGGAAATCGCCGAGAGTGCGCAGCGGTTTACGGGCACGGCCAACGACGTTGGCCACCTTGCCGCGGAGACCTTTGGCATCGTCGACGAGATGGGGCGCGATAGTGGTCACATCCAGCGAGTCGTCGAGATGATCGGCTCGATCGCGCGGCAGACGAACCTGCTGGCGCTCAATGCGAGCGTCGAAGCGGCTCGCGCGGGTGATGCCGGGGCTGGCTTTGCGGTGGTCGCCGAGCGCGTGAAGTCGTTGTCGATCGAAACCTCGAAGGCCACGTCGGAGATCGGCCAGCGCATCGATGCGTTTGTCGGGCGCGTGCAGAAGTCCGTCACGGCGATCGGGCGCATCAAGGATGCCGCCCAGCAGTTGCAGACGACGACCAATGCGATCGCCGCTTCCGTCGAGGAACAGAGTGCCGTGACCCAGGAGTTTGCGGGGTCGTTCCAGACCATCCGGTCCGCAACGAGCCGGATCGGCGAAGAACTCGGTGGCATGCAAGCCGTTGCCAACGAGTCAAAGCAGGGTGCTAACTCGGCGCGCAGCGCGTCCGTGGAGCTGCTTGAGTCGTCGAACGAGCTGAGCAAGCTCGTCGGCAACTTCCGGCTCTGATTTGGTGGTTGGCGGGTGATTCCGTTGACCCACCAATTGGGGCATGCTGCTCATCCATGACGCCTACGCGCATCGTGAGCCTCGTTCCGAGCACCACCGAGAGCCTCTGCGCGCTCGGTGCCGGCGAACGGCTGGTGGGCTGCACGCGGTACTGCACGGAACCCGCGGCGGAGCTCGCGGGGATCACCCGCATCGGTGGCACCAAGAACCCCTCGCGCGAGCGTCTTGCTGCGCTGCGCCCCGATCTCGTGCTCTGCAACACCGAAGAGAACCGCGCCGAGGACATCGCCTGGCTGCGCGAACGGTTCTCTGTGCTGGAGCAAGCGCCGTGCACGGTGGTGCAAGCGGCCGAAGCGCTGCGCGAGCTCGCGGTGCAGCTCGATGTGTTACCCGCCGCGGAGCCGTACCTGTTGCGCATCGAAGCGCAGCTCACGGCCGCCGCAGTCCAGAACCTCGAGCTGCGGCCGTTGCGCGTCTTCTACGCGATCTGGCAGAAGCCCTGGATGAGCATCAACCGCACCACCTACATCCACGATGTGCTGCGCGTTGCTGGCGCCGCAAACGTCTGTGCCGACGACTCCGCGCGCTATCCGGAGATCGAACCGGAGACCGTACAATCGCGCGGCCCACGCGCGGTGCTGCTGCCGGACGAACCCTGGGAGTTCGGGCCCGAAGCCGTCGAAGACCTGGCCCGCGACGCGGTGTTTGGCGACGTGCGCCTCGTGCTCTGTCGCGGTCGCGACTTCTGCTGGCACGGGGTACACATGGCCGATGGCCTTGGTCACGCGATCGACCTCATTCGCAGCTTGCGCCGCGGTGGCACACCCGGGCCCGTTAGCGAAGCCTAGTTGGTCGTGCCGAGCGGTTTTCTCTTCGCGAGATCGACGAGCGGTGCGTGTTGCGCCGTGCTGCGAACGAGCTCGATGAGTGCCGCGAGCTCGTTGCTGCTGCCGACGTGCGCGCTGCGCGCGATCGCGCTGCCGTTGCGGTCTTTGATCACGAAGAAGCTTGTGCCGTCGTCCGCGCTGTGTTCGACGAGACGTGTGTCGTCGCGCAGGGAGTTGCGGGCGTGCAGGACTTCGTTCTGCGCCATGATCTTGCTGTCGCAGGAGAGGCTGTGTAGCAGCACACTCCCGTCATTGCCGCGAAGCTGGAACAGGAACTTGCCATCCGGGCCCTGAACGATTTCGAAACGTGCTGACATGGAAACATCCTCCGTGCAACCTGGACGTGCGCACGCCGGTCGTTAGTTCCGTTGCGTCGTGAATTCCCAGGGCCGATTCTGCCCGGGGCGTGGCCTCCGGCGTGTGCGCCGAGTGCCTACGTCGTTTGGGCGCGCGAGAATAGGAGAAGAGCCCAGGGGCACGATGCAGCGCCGAAAGGGCGTTGGCGGGCGCGTATCGTGTAGGTCCCGGGACCGCCGACCACTTACTGGGCAGGCGGGGTCGGATTCGCAGCGGCCTGCAAACCGCGCTTCTCGCGCCGACGCCGACGGCGCGCGTCCAGGTCGCGATCGTGCTGGGCGGACTGCTTGCTCGCGCTGCGTTGCACCCACCAGAACAGGGCGATCATGGCAGTGGCGATCACGCCGAGGCCCAGGCCGACGTCATGCATCGTGCTCGATGGATCGACGTTGAACTCCTTCA
>JADZDL010000306.1 GCA_020851075.1 Planctomycetota bacterium
CCCACTGCCCGCCCGTCTACGAAGTGATCGCGCGGCGCAACTGAGCGAGCGGGCCAACTCGCCTTAACCCAGGTACTGACCGATCAGCAGCTGCAGCCGCCGCCGGGCATCCGCCGAGATCGCACCGGGCTGCGTGATCAGCGAATGCCGCATGCTGCCCGCGGCGCTGATCGGTTCCCCGTCGGCGACGCCGCGCACCAGTTCGACCACCACCTGGCGCGCGAGATCAGCGTTCTGCTTGAGCACGGCGAGCACGGCGCTGACGTCGACGTCGGCCTCCTGTTCGTGCCAGCAGTCGTAGTCGGTGACGAGCGCCACGGTCGTGTAGGCGATCTCGGCTTCGCGCGCGAGCTTGGCTTCCTGCAGGTTGGTCATGCCGATCACGTCGACGCCCCAACTGCGGTAGAGGCGCGATTCGGCGCGCGTGCTGAACAACGGCCCTTCCATGCACAGGTAGGTACCACCGTCGTGCGCCACGGCGCCCGCCGCGCGGGCGGCTTCGAGCGCCAGCTTGCGCAGCGGCTCCCACACCGGGTCGGCGAAGTGCGCGTGCGCGACGCAGCCGTTGCCAAAGAACGTCGATTCTTCGGTGCGCCCGCGCGTGCGGTCGAGGAACTGGTCGACGAGCACGAGCTCGCCGGGCCGCAGTTCTTCGCGCATCGAGCCGACCGCGGAGATCCCGACCACGCACTGCATGCCGAGCTGCTTCATCGCATGCAGGTTGGCGCGGAATGGCAACTCGTGCGGCGCCAGCCGGTGGCCGCGACCATGCCGCGGCAAGAAGGCCATGCGCACGCCGAACATCGTGCCCGTGACGAACGTGTCGCTGGGATTGCCAAACGGCGTCTCCACGGCGACTTCCTTACGATCCTCGAGCCCGACCAGGTCGTAGAGACCCGATCCACCCAGGATGCCCAACGTCGGTTCACTCATCGAGATCCTCATTGCCGGAGAAGCCGGAATCCAGGCGACGGCGCGGACCATCATTGCGCGGGCCATCACTGCGCGCCCCACTGCCTCGCGAGGCCGCGGTACCACGGGCATTGCCACCACCCGCGCCACCACCCCCGGGCGGGCGACGATCGGGCCGCGCGTTCCGCGGTTCGTATTCCTGGCGTTCGCCGCGTTCGTTGCGCTCCTCGCCATCCTCGTGCGACTGCGCATACCAGCTCGAGGCGAACAACCGCTTGATCATCATCGTGGCGTAGGCGCCGCGCGGCAGCGAGAACTGCAGCGTCGCCTTCACGCTGCCGCCATTACGCTCGTCGGGTTCGATCACCACTTCGCCGACGTCGCGCGGCTTGATGAGCAGGTCGCGCGGCTCTTCCTTCCAGATCATGCCGGGGACTTCGTTGCGCAGGAAGTCCTCGCGCGTGAGCCCGGTTTCTTCGAGCTCGGCGGTCATCGCGCGACGGAACGGCTCGCTGCCACCATCGCCGTCGGGGCCAAACAGCGGCGTGCGCATCGCCTGCAGCTTCTCCTCACGATCGGGCGCGAGGTACTTCCACGCCAGCAGGTCGCCCGCGAGCGTCGTCAGGCGCAACCGCTGGGCCGACATGACGCCACCGCGCAGCAAGCGGCTCACGGCGCGGTTCCACAAGAACGATTGGTACGCAAACGCGTGGATCACGCGCTGCCGCAGCGGCACACCTTCGAGCGCGCCGCGGAAGTCGTCGGGTTGGCTCACGAGATGCTGGAACAGCGGCTCGTAGGCGGGGCCACGCGCGATGCGCAAGCACGCTTCCCAATCGCCCCACTGCAGCTGCAGCGTGCGCTTGAGCTTGACGTCGCCCGTGATCGCGACCGGCGACGGCTCGGCGATCAACTGCTGCAGCGCGCGTTCGAAGTCGCCCTGCAGCACACTCAGCATCGGGAAACCCTGGCCGTGGCGCAGGCAACCAAACCGCTGGTCGTCGAAGTAGTTTGGGAACCCCGTCTTGATCAACGACGGCAGGCTGCGGCGCAGGTGCGCGGCCTGCACGGGCCGCAGGTCGCGCGCCACGATGCGGAACGCATTGCCGCTGCTCTGTCGGCTCGTGATCGGCCGGTCCGTGGTGCCCACCGGTTGCACGCGCAGGCTCGGCAGGTCGAGTTCGACCGCGCGGCGCTCGATCGTGATGTATTGGTCCGTGACCGCCTGGCGGTCCTTGAGGCCCGCGTACGCAATCGCGCTGCGATCGACGTTGCATTGCCGCGCCAGCATCGAGAGCGCCTCGGGCGTCGAGAGCTTCTCCTTGTGCAGTTGGTGCACCACAAAGCTGCCCGTCGGGACCTCGTCCCATTCGAGCAGTTCACGCACACGGAAGTCTTCTGGTGTCGTCTTCAGTCGCACAGTCACCTCCGACCTTGGTCGAAGCGTTCGAGTTGTTTCAGGGCCTTGGCCAGGTCTTCGGGCAGGGGCGTCTCGACGGCAACCGGAGTTCCGTCGACATCGGCGAATGCGAGCCCTTCCGCGTGCAGGAACATGCGCCCGAACAACGGACGCTCGGCAACGCCGGGGCGAAGTTTGTATCCGCGCTTGATCGCGGACAACAGTAGTGGTGCGCCTCCGTAGTCGGCATCGCCGACAATCGCATGGCCCACCGACGCGAGATGCACGCGCAACTGGTGGCCGCGCCCGGTCCGCGGCCGGCACTCAAGCAGAGCGTGGTTGCCGTATCCAGCGACCAGCCTCACGTCGGTGTGCGCATCCCGGTAACCGGGCTTCTCGCGGTCGGCCGAGAGCACCTTGCCCGGCCGGCGCGGGTCCGGTCCGAGCCAGGCGTCGATGGCGAACTCGGCCTGCAGCGGAACGCCGTGCACGAGCGCCAGATAACGCTTCTTCACGAGCGACTCGCGGAACTGCACGTCGAAGTGGCGCGCGGCCTCAACTCCCTTGCCGAGCAACAAGCAACCCGAAGTGTCCCGATCCAGCCGGTGCACGATGCGCAGGTCGGCACCCGGCCGCAGGTCTTCGAGCAGTCCGTGAATGCCCTGGTTCTGGCCACTGCGATCGGGCACCACGGGAATCCCGCTAGGCTTGTCGATCACGAGTGCGGTGGCCGACTCGAAGCGCACCTCGGGCAAGGAACTCGCCACCTGCACGCGCGGTGGCAGGTCGGCGATCGCCACCTGCACAACATCCCCGACACGCATACGGCGCGAGGCCAACACGACTTCGCCGTTCACCCGCACGTGCCCCGCGCCGAGCAGGTGCCGGAGGTTCGCACGATGGGTCGGCGGCAGCTCCCGCTCCAGCAAGTCGACAAGCAGGACCCCGCGCAGATCCGCTTCCACCACCAGGACTTGCTCAGAGCGTGCAGACAAGGGGGAAGGAGGATACGCATCTGGGCCAGGACCTCAACCCCACCCTGCCAGATCGCCAGACCCCGGCGACGCCCGGCGGCCGGCACGCACTTTCCGGAAAGGCTCCTCCGATGCCCCGAGGTCTGTAGGTTTGCGCTCGCCAGCCGAAACAGCGAATGGGACGGAAGTCCCAATCCTAAGACTGCCACATGGCGGGCGGTGCGACAGACCCGGCAACCGATCCCAAAGCAACGCGAAAGCGCTGCTTACGCCATTGGCAAACTTTTCGCGGCTCACGGCACACGCATTGCTCAAGACCAGCGTGCTGAGACACCGTGATGCAACCAGGCAAACCGACCGCAAGGTCGGCCGCGCCGGCGCGAGTCGCGGCCTCAGAGACGAGGCAGAGAGCTGTGTGAGATCGGTACTTTGTGAGGAGACACCACGCCTTGTGGAAAGTTGGCGAGACATTCCACAGGGCGCAATTACTTACGGCGGAACACTTTGCTGACAGGTTGGGAGGCGAGCCCGACCCAGTCAGGAGCGAGGTGTGCAAGAGATTGCAGGTGAGATGGCTCAGGTGAACTGCCGTAGGTAGCGGATGAGGGGTGAGACCCGATTCCAACCGCCCGGGGCCCCCAAGGCTCCGGGCGGTTTCTTTTTGCCCCGAAGGCCACGGCGAAGGCCAGTTCCGCCACACACCGGCGCCCCGAACTGCCGATGACATGGGCATGCGATGCTCGGTCGTGATCCCCTGCTTCAACGGCGCCGAACTCACGGCCCATTGCATCGAGAGCCTGCTCGAACAGACCGGCGACCACGAGCTCGAGATCCTACTCGTGGACAACGCGAGCACGGACACCACCCCGAGCCTCGCCAACCTGCACCCGTGCGTGCGCGTGCTGCGCCAGACCACCAACCTCGGCTTCGCCGGCGGCGTCAACGTGGGCCTGCGCGCTGCCCAGCATGAGTTCGTGCTCATCCAGAACAACGACACGCGGGCCGCCACCAACCTGCTCACCGAACTGCACCGCGCGCTGGTCAGCGGGCCGCAGATTGGCGCGGTAGCCCCGGTCAGCAACCACGTGAAGGGCCCCGCCCGGATCCCCGTCGGCCACACCGGGCGCGAACGCGACTCGCGCGCCCAATTGGCCAAAGACCTCGCCCTGGCCTCACCACCGCTCATGGACACGGACACCCTGGCCGGGCTCTGCCTGCTCATGCGCCGCGCGACCTTCGCCGAGATCGGCCTGTTCGACGAACGCTTCGGTCACGGCAATTTCGAAGATGACGACCTCTGCCTGCGCCTGCGCCTCGCCGGCTACCGCCTCGTGATCGCGCGCCATGCCTTCCTGCACCACGAAGGTCACGCGACATTTCGCGCCATGGGCCTGCAGATCGAAAGTGAGATCGTACGGCGGCGCGCGCAGTTTGAAGCCAAGTGGCAAGCAGACCCGGCCGGCCAGACCCTGCTGGCCGCAGCCCGCGGCGATCTGGCGGCCGCAGCGGCAGCCGCCCGGCGCGCCCGCGGCGCCTGGCCCCTGTGGGCCGATGCCGACTGGCACCTCGCGCGCGGTTGCTCACTAGCCGGCGACATCCCCGGCGCCGCAGCCCACTTTGCGGCCCTGCTGCGCGCGTGCCCGTTCCACAGCGATGCGGCAGTCGAGCTCATCCTGCACCGACTGGCCAGCGAGCCAGACGTCGTGCCCCACAACCTGCTCGCCTGGGCAAGCAACCACTGCCACCTGACCGACGAACACCAGCTGCGCCTGTGGAAGACGCTCGGCCTGCAGGCCTACCGGCAACGCAACTGGCCCGCGGCCATCGCCAACCTGCAACAAGCCGCGGCAATCGCCACCAACGAGGGCGAACTGCACAACCTGCTCGGCACGGCCCTGCTCGAAGACAACCAGCTCGAAACGGCGATCGCGGTGTTCACGCGGGCCATCGAACTCGACTTCCCTCTCGCCCACACCAACCGCGGCATTGCGCACCATCGGTGCGGGCAGGTCCAAGAGGCACTGCTCGACCTGCGCATCGCCCACGAGCGACTGCCGGACAATGCCATCGCGCGCAACAACCTGGCAGCGCTGGAAGCACGCGTGTGCCAATCGGCGGCACTGCAGGCCCCGCGGCGACTCGATCAGAGGGCCGCGTCGACCAGACCCACCGGTTCGATCCTCACTCCCGAACCGGCCTCGGCGATCGTCAACAACTCGTCGACGATGCGCTCGATGGAAGCGTTGGGCACCCAACCGATCGCCTGACGCAAACGCTGCAGGCAAGGCAGCCGGCGCGGCGGATCCACGAAGCCCTGCGGGAACACGGCGCCAAAGGGCACCTGCACGATCGGCGAACGGCTTCCCGCGCGACGGCGCACAAGCTCCGCGAGCTCGCGCACGGTCGTCTCGGTGGCGCTGCCGACATTGAAGACCCGCCCCGCACACCCCGGCGCGTGCACGAGGTCGGCGAGCGCTCGCACGACTTCGGCAACGTGGGCAAAACAGCGCGTCTGGTCGCCACTGCCGTAGACCGTGATCGGCTCACCGCGCACGGCCTGCGCGACGAAGCGCGGCAGAACCATGCCATGGTCGCCGGTCTGGCGAGGCCCGACGGTGTTGAACAGGCGCACCACGACCACCGGCAGCCCACTCTGCTCGGCGTGGCCAAACGCCAACCACTCCCCCATCGCCTTCGCACAGGCGTAGCTGCCGCGCAGGCCTTCGGTCACGCCGGGGCGCACGGGATCCCGTTCGCGGAACGGCACCGGCCCATCGCCATAGACCTCCGAACTCGAAGTCAGCAGGACCGGAACGCGCCGAGCGCTCGCCGCGGTCAACACCGCCTCGGTGCAATGCAGGTTGCTCTGCATGACCACGAGAGGCTCCTTGGCCAGCCGGCGCACCCCGACCACACCGGCGAGATGGAAGACGACGTCGGCGTCTTCGCAAATGCGCCGCGCGACCTCGGGAACCGCAACCGACGCAATCGTCGTGCGCAACAACGGGTGGTCGAGGACCGGCGCAAGGTTCTGCATCGACCCGACGGACAGATCGTCGACGACGTGCACCTGGAAACCGCGCCCCAGCAACTCGGCGGTCAGGTGCGAGCCGATGAACCCCGCACCACCGGTCACCACCGCGCGTTGGGTTTTCTCGCTTGCGGCCCGCGGGCGCAGCAACAGGGGCTCGGTAGGTTCTTGCGGCGAAGCGGGCATCCAGGATCCGGGCAGGTCGCAGGCGGAAGTTGTCAGCGTCGTCGACATGGCGACGCGAATCCACGGTCGGGCCGGGAATCCGCGCCTTCGGACGACGCGGCGCCGCGACTATTCCCTGCCGGCGTTCTTCCGCAGTTCCTCGATCTGCTTGCGCAGCAAGCGCAGCTCCGCCCGCAACGCTTCGAGTTCGCGCTCGAGCTCAACCGGCGCTGGCGCCGAAGCTTCGCTGGCCTTGGCCCGGCTCGAGGGTGCGGGCGCCGGCACCGGCCTCGCCACGACCGGCGGCCGCACCGCCTCCGCGCGAACCGCCGGCTCAGGCGCTACCGGCCGCGCGACCGCCACCGGCGCGCCCCGGTCCTTGCCGGGCCCGGGCAACCAACCGATCTCGACGAGCACCGAACGAACACCCGCCTCGCTGCGCAACCCCACGGCGACCTTGGCGCCCGGCTTCACGCTGCTGATCCAGCGGTCGAGGTCGTCGAGGCTCCGGATCTGCTCAGCGCCGACGCTCACGAGCACATCGCCCTCGGCAAGGCCCGCTTTCCGGGCCGGGCTGTCGGCGAGCACCCGTTCGATGCGAACGCCCCCGTCAGTCTCCAGGACGCTCACGCCAAGGAACCCGCGCCCCGAGCTATCCGGCGCAGCAGGCTCCGCAGCCGTTCTGGTCTCGACGGCCCGGCTTTCGACGGCCGGCCCCGCGGGCTCGTGCCTGCGGTCCTTCTTCACCCCGGCCGCGCCGCCCTCTGCGGGTGCCGGCGCCGCCTGCGGAGCCGTATTCGAGGCGATGACCTCGGGGCGATCGCCCAACTTCACGATCACGATCGACTCCTTCCCCTTGCGCTGCACCTTGAGACTTACGCGATCCCCCGCCGCCGCCTTGCGAATCGCGGCCACGAACTCCGCCGAGTTTGCAGTCGCCTGGTCGCCAACCGCGAGCATGACGTCGCCGACCTGCAAACCCGCCTTCGCAGCGGGCGAACCCGGAATGACCTCGGCGATCACGGCTTCGTTGCGATCCTGTTCCAGGTAGACACCAAGCCAGCCATCGGCGGCCGGCGGAGCGAGGAACAGCAGGGAAAACAGCGGCGTGATTCGTGCGTACATCGTGGATCCTTGGGCCAGGGGCAAACGAAAGGCAACGCGACAACTCGCATCGCCCCGCGCAGCCTGCCGTCAACGCAGAGTCTCGCGGAACATTCCGAGATCGCCAATCCCCAAGGTCACACTTGACCGCGAGAAGCAGGTTGCCTAGAACCTGCGCCCTCGAAGGGCCCCCTTCGTCTAGCGGCCTAGGATATGTGATTCTCAGTCATGTGACAGGGGTTCAAATCCCCTAGGGGGTACCAGTCGCCCGGCAGGTGAAAACCTGCCGGGTGTTCCTTTTCCCCGCGCGCCCCTTGCTGGCCCGACCTGTGGCAGGTCCGACCTGAGTTGGCGCACCGGAGCTCCCCATGGTGTGGCTGCGCCGCGAAGACCACGAGGACCGGGAACTGCACTGGCTCTGCCCGTGGGGCACCCCGAGCCGGAACGCAGGCGGTCGCCGCCTGCCCGAAGCCGACGACCCGCTGCGCACGGTGTTCCAGCGCGATCGCGACCGCGTCATGCACTCGACGGCGTTCCGCCGCCTGCAGCACAAGACGCAGGTGCTCGCAGCCTTTGAGGGCGACCACTTCCGCAGCCGCATGACCCACTCGCTGGAGGTGTCGCAGATGGGCCGCAGCGTCGCGCGCGCCCTCCGGCTCAACGACGACCTTGCCGAAGCGATCGCACTCGCGCACGACCTCGGCCACCCACCGTTCGGCCACGTCGGCGAGACCGCGCTCGATGAAGCGATGCAGGCTCACGGCGGTTTTCGCCACAACGCGCAAGGCGCGCGCATCGTCGACTACCTCGAAGATCGGTACGGCAACGGCTTTGGCCTCAACCTGACGCTGGCAACTCGGCGCAGCCTGCTGAAAGGCCGAATTCCCGACGCATTCCCACTTTCCGCGGACTTGCTGCCGAAACAGCAGGTGCCGATGGAAGCGCACCTCGTCGACCTCTGCGACAAGATCGCGTACCTCAGCCACGACCTCGACGACGGCTTGCGCGCGGGGCTGCTGACCGAACCGCAGGTCGCCGAACTGCCGCTGTGGCGACTCGCGCAGGAATCGGCCGGCTCGACCCTGCGGCAGCGCATTCTCAGCGAAGTCGCCTCGTTGATGATCCACGACCTCGTCGAGA
>JADZDL010000307.1 GCA_020851075.1 Planctomycetota bacterium
AACTCGAGCACCTTGCCGATGCCCGCGCCGGTCTTGAAGAACTCATCGCTGAGCAGGTGCAGCATGAGGTCCTTGCCGCAGACGCCCGCCGGCATCGTGCCGCGCACGTTCACGCGCACCGACTCCGGCACCTTCACGCGCACGTCCTTCGTAAACCAGCTGTTGGCCATGTCGGTCGAGCCGACACCAAACGCGAAGCAACCGATCGCGCCGGCCATGCACGTGTGGCTGTCCGTGCCGATCACGAGTTGGCCCGGCTCGGCGATGTCCTCGATGACGATGTTGTGGCAGATGCCTTCGCTACCGACGAGCTGGCCACCACGCTGCACTTCGCCGTAGAGCTTGACGCCCTGCTTCTTCGTGAACGCTTCCTGCACGGTCGCGAGCGAAGCCGCCTGTTCGCGCAGGCCCATCTTGATGTGCGCCTCGGGCATGATGCGGTCGAGGAACGTGAGGTGGTCGCGGAACGCAAACACCGACTGCGGGTCGGTGATCTTCGCATTCTCGCCGAGCCCCATGCGGAACAACGCTTCCGCCATCGGCGTCACGTATTCGTGGCTGAACCGCACGTCGGTGCGCACGAACAGCGCGTCGCCGGGTTGCACGGCGGGCACGCCAAGACGCCCTGTCTTGGCATCGGCGATCGCCCGCTGCGCGATGATCTTCTCGCTGAGTGTCATCGGCCGCGGTTTCGTGGTGACTGCGGGCGGCACGGTCGTGCCAGCCAGCCGCGCCTGGTTGTAGGCAAACAAGCCGCCGTGCCGCACGATCTCGGCCGCGATCGAATCGAGGCCCTTCGTGAACTCTTCGATCGAGATCTCCTCACCGCGCTCGATGCGATCGAGCAGCGTGAAGTCCGTCGACGTCAAGAGGCCGATATTCTGGCAGTTCTGGCCGTAGATCTTCTCGATGTTCTTCGCGAGCACGAGCTGGATGCCAGCCTTGAGTTCGCTGTACGGCGCGGTCTCGCGCGAGCTGCCGCAGCCCTTGGAAACACCGCTCACGATGACGGAGAAGCCACCGTTCTTGATCGCATCCTGCTTGATGTTGCCGCCGCGCAGGCCAACGAGGCAGTAGCGCGCCAGCGTCTCGTCGTAGTAGTAGCAGACCCAACCCGGGGTGAGCTCGTCGGTCGAGATGTTGTCAACGAGCTTGCGGTGGCTGTCGTACTTGAGGTTTGCCCCATCGTACAACTGCGACTTCAGCTGGGCCTGGTCCTCGCAGAGATGCAGGACGCGGCCGGGGAACTTGATGGTCTTCGATCGCATGGTTGCTGTTCTCCGGCTCAGATTCGCTCGAGGATCATCGCGATGCCCTGGCCGCCGCCAATGCACGCGGACGCACAGCCGAGCGACTTGCCCGTCTGCTCCATCTCGCGCACGAGCGTGAGCAGCAGGCGCGAGCCCGTAGCGCCGAGCGGGTGGCCCAACGCGATCGCGCCGCCGTTCACGTTGCACTTGTTGCGGTCGAGCTTGAGTTCCTTCTCACAACCGAGGTACTGCGCCGAGAACGCTTCGTTGATCTCGATGAGGTCGAGGTCACTGACCTTGAGGCCAGCCTTCGCGCAGGCCGCCTGGATGGCCGGCACAGGACCGATGCCCATGATCTCGGGCGGCACACCCGCGAGCCCCCACGAACGAATGCGCGCCTTCGGCTGCAGGCCGAGTTCCTTCGCGCGATCCGCGGTCGAGACGACGAGCATCGCCGCGCCATCGACGATGCCCGACGCATTGCCGGCCGTCACGGTGCCTTCCTTGCCAAACGCCGCGCGCAGGCCGGCGAGCGCTTCGAGCGTCGTCTCGGGCTTGATGTGATCATCCTTGTCGACGACGACTTCCTTCTTGCCCATCTGCAGCGTGATCGGCGCGATCTCGGCCGCAAACTTGCCGGCCTTCACCGCCGCGGCGCCAAGCAGGTGGCTGCGCAGCGCATATTCGTCCTGCTCCTGCCGCGAGATGCCGAGCTTCTTCGCCACGTTCTCGGCGGTCTGCGCCATGAAGAACTTGCAGAACGGGTCGTAGAGCGCCGCAAACAGGAGATCCTCGATCTTCTGCTCCTGGCCAAATCGGAACCCCTCGCGCGCGCCGCGGATCACGTGCGGCACCTGGCTCATGTTCTCCATGCCACCCACGAGGCACAGCCGCGACTCGCCGACGAGCATGCTGTGCGCGGCCGAGACCACGGATTGGATGCCCGAACCGCAGAGGCGGTTGACGGTCAGCGCCGGCTTCTCGATCGGCACACCGGCCTTCAACGCCACGTGGCGCGCGCCGTAGATCGCATCGCTGCTGCTCTGCGCGGCGTTGCCGACGAAGGTCTCGTCGACCATCTCGGCGCTCACGCCCGCACGCTGCAGTGCGGCTTTGGCCGCGTGGGCCGCGAGATCGATCGCGGTGATGTCCTTGAACTTGCCGAAGCCGGGGGTGCCTGAGTATTCCGCCATGGCGGTGCGGGCACCGCCTAGGATCACGAGGTCTGGTCGCATCCGCAGAGCATCGAACAAGGGGCCCCGAATCGCAAGTTTCGGCTGCATCGGAAGTCACCCGGGCACCCCCAGGATGCCACCGCGGGACGTTCCAACCCGCCTACCGCGAACGGACTCATCGCGGCAAAGCCCTTCCCACCGTAACATTCGGGCATGCTGCGTCTCCTGCGTCCCGTTCTCGCCCTGCTCCTGGCCCTGCTGCCCGGCGCGTGCGCCAACCTCAACTTCTACTCGGATGCCGACCTCGACCCCCTGAGCCTGCAGGCCTACGACGAGTCCACCAACGAGCACGGCCTCGTCACGTCCGGGCCGCAGTACGAGATGGTGCAGCGCGTGGCGAAGCGGATTGCGGCCGCCGCCGACGGCCCCGAACTCGAAGCCGCGGGCGGCATCGAGAAGTTCCAATGGCAAGCCCGCCTGCTCAAGGCCGACGACACACCCAACGCCTTCTGCCTGCCCAACGGGCGTATCGCGATCTACACGGGCATCCTGCCGATCACGCAGAACGAAGATGGGCTCGCCGTCGTGATGGGCCACGAGGTCGCCCACGCGGTGCTGCGCCACGGCGGCAAGCGCATGACGCAAGGCATGCTCACGGGAGCTGGCCTGCAAGCCGTCGAAGCCGGCCTCGGCATGGCGGAAATGGGCAGTGACGCCCGGGCCGGCGTGATGGCGGTGCTCGGGGCGGGTTCGCAGGTGGGCCTCATCCTGCCGTTCAGCCGCAGCCACGAAACCGAAGCCGACGTGCTCGGTCTGCGCTACGCGGTGCGCGCCGGCTACAACCCCGAAGAAGCCCCCAAACTCTGGGACCGCATGGCCGCGCTCGGCGGCACGACGCCGGAATGGCTGAGCACGCACCCGGCTTCGGAGGCTCGCGCCGCCAACCTGAAGGCAATGATCCCGCAGATCAAGGCCGAGGAAGCGAACTGGAAGCCGAAGGGCCCGCCGCCGCAGCTGGTTTCGACGCCAGTCAGCAAGCCGGCAGCCTCGGGCACGACGCCCGCGAAGCTCGCGCCTGGCAAGGCTCAGGCGGCGCCGCAGAAGAACAAGCCGAAGTAGGCGCAGCCATCGCGGCGCGCCCCTTGGTCACGTCGACTTGCGCACAAACTCGGACTTCAGTCCCATCGCGCCAAACCCGTCGATCTTGCAATCGATATCGTGGTCGCCGTCGACGAGGCGGATGTTGCGCACCTTGGTGCCGACCTTCACGGTCCCGCCACCACCGCGCAACTTGAGGTCCTTGATGACCGTGACGTTGTCACCGTCCTGCAGGATCGTGCCGTTGGCGTCCTTCCAGACTTTCGGGCCATCCGCTGGCGCTTCTGCGGCGGCGGCTGCATCCGCCGCCGACCACTCGTGGGCGCATTCGGGGCAGGTGTAGAGATTGCGGTCGAGGTAGGTAAAGGCCGAAGCGCACTTCGGACAAGGAGGGAGATCGCTCATGTTCGCAGGGCGAACAGGCTATCGCGAAGGCCGGGGTGCTTGCCACCCCGGAGCCAACAACCTGCCCCTGGGAACCCGCGCCTCAGAACGTCGTGCGCATGCTGAAGACAAAGCTGCGGCCGGGGCTGTTGCTGCCGCTGCCGTGCACGCGGTAATCGACGTCGGTGACGTTCTCGAGCGCGACTTCGAAGTCCGTGCGGTCCGACACCTGCCAGCCAAACCGCAGGTTCCACACCGTGTAACCAGGCGTGCCCCCGGGCGGAATACGCTGCGTATCGCGGTCGTCGGCCGCCGAAGTCTTGTCGGCATCTTCCGCCCGCACGACTTCGGTCTCGGCATGGCCACGGCCCGCCGCATCTTCCCAACGCAGCCCAACACGGCTCGTGACCGGCATCAGGCGCGAAGGGTACTCATTGCGGCGTTCCAGCCCCTGGTTGAAGTTGCTGATTCGGCCGTACTGCCACGACCCACCACCAAACAGCGTCGTGCTTTCGATCACTTCCCAACCAACCTGCAGTTCGGCACCCTGGATGTAGCCGTCGCCGACGTTGTCCTTGGTCACGATCGCCGAGCCGCCACTCGTCCCCCCCGTCGGGAACCGCAGGATCTGGTCCTCGATGTCGGTGTAGTACCACGCGGCCTGGGCCGAGAACCCTTCCGCGCGCACCTTGGTGCCCAATTCGTAACCGACGTAGTGCTCGGCCTCGAGCCCGGGTGCTGGCACCTCCAGCTCCCCGCTGCGCGCCGTATCAAACAGCGTCAGGTCCGCGAGCGACGGCGCGCGGAACCCCTGGCTCACGCCGCTATAGACGTTCCAGGATTTCTCGACGAGGTCGTAGCGCAGATGCGCGCTGGCGGTGAACTCGTCCCATTCGTCGGCGAGGGCGATCTTCTGGTTGTTCGACGGGTCGCGCACGCTGTCGGCATCCACCGCCGCATAGGTGTACCGCGCGCCAAGCTGCAGTTCGGCGCGCTCCCCGAGCGGCAGCAGGTCCTGCACGAACACCCCGAGCAAATCGTAGGTCGAGTCATTGCCGACCTGACCCTGGATCGGATCACTGGCCTGGCTGCCCGAGGAGCGGCGGAACCACGAATTCACGGTGTCCCGGTAGTAATCCACACCATAGGTGAGCTTGCCGAGAGAACCCGCATCACTGTCAAACTGCGCAAACGCGCCGAGCGTGCCGACGCCGAAAGCCTGCCAGCGTTCGACGGCAGCGCTCGTGATGCGATCCTCAAACTCGCGCTGCTCCTGCCAGGACAACGACAAGTGCACACCGTCAATCGCGCCGCCCAGCTCCGTCGCGTGGTACTGCAGGTAGGAGAGGCGCCGTTCCTGGTCGAGGTCGCGCTGTAGGTCGCTGCCCACTGAGGTGCCGGCGTAACTCTGGCCAAACACCGTCGCATGCGTACGCGGCACGTCATTCTGCCGCATCTGCTGGTGCAGGAACACAAGGCGCTCGTGCTTGCCCAACCAGTGTTCGATCTTGAGGTCGGCAGCGGTCTCGTCGTGGTCGGTGTTCAGCTGGTTGCCGGTCGAATGACCACCTTCGAGCGTGCCAAACGAACGTGCGTCGCCGCCGATGAGAAACCCGGTCCGCGTGCCGTCGGCCCAGGTCTGCCCGACCTGGAGTTCGCCCCGGCCCATCACCGAGTCCTCGGCGGTGGCATACCGCGCATAGAGCGCGCCGCCGTACGCCGCACCCGAGGCGGCGTAACGATCGGGGCTCTTCGTAAACACCTGCACGGTGCCACCGATCGCATCACTGCCATACTGCGCCGACGCAACGCCGCGCAACACCTCGATGCGGTCCAGGGACAGCGGATCGATGGTCGACCAGTATTGGTTGGGCCCCGAACGGAACGTCGAGTTGTTGAGCCGGATGCCGTCGATGAGCAGCAGGTTCTGATACCCGGTGAACCCGCGCAGGTACGGCGACCCCTGCCCCGGCGCCGTCTCCTGCACCATCACGCTAGGCAGTTCGCGGAGCGCCTGCGGCGTGCTCCGGAAACCGCCGCGCAGCAACCGCTGGTTGTCGATGAGGTCGATCGCTTGCGGTGCCTCAAACGGGTCCTGCGCGGTGCGGGTTGCCGTCACCACGACCGCCGGCGCGCGCGTTGTCTCGCCGGGGTTCTGGCCGGGCACCGGTACCGGAGCCGCAGGATCCTGAGCAGGCGTGGCGTTCGCAGCCGGGGTGACACCTGGCGCGGTCTGAGCCATTGCGCCAGCGTGCATTGCCAGCATGGCCGCAACCAGAGCACCAAGCCGACGAAGATCCAAGGAAGAGGGGGCTTGCATAGGGGCGAAAAATCGTGTGCCGCTGTAACGCACCGGATTATGGCCAGTTCAACCACCCGAAAAGAAAGTCCTCAGGGCGTCACGGCGCGCTGCAACCTGGCCCGCGGCGGGCTCCCTCAGCGATCCCGCAACCGGAACACCACGGGCACATCGAGCCAGCCTTCGACCGGGCGCCCCTGCTGCAACGCAGGCTCGAAGCGCCAGGCGCGCACCGCCCGCAGAGCGGCGCGGTTGAGACCTGGATGGGCCGAAGGTTCTGCCAAGGACACCTCGACCACGATGCCCTGGGCATCGATGCGAACGGCGACGACCACGGTGCCCTCGTGCCCCATCGCGCGTTCGCTCGACGGATACTCAGGCGCGGCATTGTCAGCACGCTGGCGGGCCGGCACGTAGGCAGCCGAGGGCTGGGGCGGCGGGGCCACGGCGTCCACAACCGCCACCGACTCGACGGCCGGTGGCACGGTCACAGGCTCGGCGGCAACCGGCGACGGCTGCGCCGGCCGCTTCAGAACCGCGTGCTCCCGAAGTCGCTCCCGCGCCGGGCGCGGCGATGGCCCGTCGCGTTCGGGCAACACCTCCGCTTCTACCAGCCCATCGGCGAACTCCGCCACTTGCCCCAATGGATCCGTGCCCACTGGATCGTGCAGCGGCTCGGCCATGGCCTCCCCTGGGAATCCAGCTTCGACCATGACCCGCGCCAGCTCCGGCGGGAGAGCCTCCGAGGTCACGAGCTCGCTGGCCAACGAACTCTGCAGTTCCACGTGCGGTGGCCGGAGCTGCGGCCGCGGGTTCCTTCCGTGCATGGCGATCCCGGCAATGCCCAACAGGGCACCGTGGAGCGACAAGGATAGGAGTAACCACGAAGGACGCACGACGGGCCGCAAGATACCAGCCAGCGCCAGTTCCACAAGCAACGGCGCCGCCCCGACCGCCCGCAAGGCAGGACAAGCGCCTCAGCGAATCACGATCACGAGTTCCCAGGCACGGTGAGCAGCTTCATGCAGCCATCGAGCACACCCACGGCGTGCTCCTTGCCGCACGACCCGCACACCACCACGTCACGCCCCTCGGCCTCCGGACAAACCAACGTTGCCTTGCACTGCAAGCACTGCTGCAACGGCTCGCTGCCGCGCACGCCCTGCGCCAGTTCGGCGCGCTCCGCTGCCGTGAGGCGTGCCGGCACATGCACGCCGCCCGCATACTGGACGAGCTGTCCGCGCCGCGCGATGGCATTGGCCCATACCACCCCCAAACCCGCGCCGACCAGCGCCAGGAACAACCACAGCGCCTGCCCGACCACTCCGCCGACCCCATAGTACAGCAGTCCGCCAACCGCCGCGCCGAGGATCAGCCCCGCAGCAACGATGAGGATCCAGGACCAGACGCTGATGAGGCTATCGAAGAGTCTTTCCATGGCCGATGAGAGTTCGCGGCGCGGCGTCAGATCGAGCCGCCAGGGTGCAGATAGAGTTTCGCCTGCATCGAGGAAACATCACGCATCACGAAAACACCGCGGCAGCTGGCTGGAGAACACCCCGCGCTCCGAGCACCTGCCGTCGTGATCCTACCAGTC
>JADZDL010000308.1 GCA_020851075.1 Planctomycetota bacterium
ACTCGCCGCCGTGGCCCCCGACTTCCGCGCCCACGGCCGCAGCATCGCCTACGAGATCCAGCTGCCCGAAACAGCCGCCAACACGCTGACCGAGGCCAACGGCAGCACTCTGTGCCTGCTCGGCGTACACGCCGAGGCGCTCCAGGTCGTGCCGTTGTCAGGCGGGTTCGTGGTGCGCGACGGGGTCCTGTTTGCGGCGGGCAAGTTGCGCTAACGGCGGCCACTTAGCGACCGCGCCTGCATGGCATGGCGCAGTCGTTTTGAGCGCTGACGTGGTGTCGCCGAAACGCTGTAGTCAGCGGATCGTCCCTGCCAGTGCGTTGCTGACGGCCAGGCCACCTTGGGCGACGCGGTCGATCGAAGCAGCTTGGAAGTAGAGGCTGGTGCCGGCAAAGGCGGGGCTCGAGGGGACCGGGAAGTAGTAGCGGCAGTAGCCGGCGACGCCGCGCGCCCCGCATACCCGCGCTCGAACTCGAACCGATACCGTTCCGTTCCATTCCGCAGCGCGGGTCGAGAACCCGCCGCGAACGGGTCGATTCGCCGGAGGGGCGGCCGGCGGCGGGATCGAGGGAACACAGCCGGACGGATCGCGGGTCGTTGCCGCGCGACGGTCGCCGCCCGTTGATCGGTCGACACATGGCCTCGCCTTCGGGCTACGCTGCCGACCGGCTCGATCAGAGCAGCGTGAGCCGCGTCATGCGCCCGGTGTTCGGGCCGCTGGTCACCATCGAGATCCAGCCACCAGTGTCCGGGTCCTTGATCAACACGCCGGTCGTGCCGCGCCGATTCTGCCAAGTGTAGACATCCCAATCGACGAACGTGTACTGGGTGATCTCGGCTGTGCCGTATTGCCGCGCCTGCCCCGGGTATTCGACCCAGGGGTCGCCAACCATGTCGCCGCTGCCATCGGGGCTGATGGTCTTGCCGGCGACGGCTCCGTCGAGCACCGGGGAGCCATCCATGTTGGTGACCTCGTAGTCGCCCGCACGAAGTTGCGCGGTGACCGCCTGGCAGAACAGGAAGGACAAGAGCATGAGGGCTACCGTTCGGACTGCGGACATGAGACTCCTTTGAGGGGTATCGAAATCGAGGAATGCGTGCCGTGAGTGTCTCGGCCACCGTACATGGTTTGGCAATCTCGCGAGAACGGATACCAAACTCAAAGGCGATTGTCCGCCCGAGCCCGCCCCCCCGCGCTGCGGCCACCACCGGAACCTCGCGCCACGGTCGGCGTGCAGATCCGCGCGCAGACGGCCGGCAGTGTCCAGGTGCAGTGGAACCAGGCCTTTGCGCCGGGCTGCTCGAGCAATCCGTTCTGTGTGCTGACCTGTATGGCGCCGAGTCGCACGCGCACCGCCTTGCCGGTTCCCTAGTAGAAGTTGGTCACCAGGTAGCTGGACAGCGACACGGTGCCCGTGGCGCCCAGATTGCCAGACGCGTAGATGCGGCACACGGGCTGTGGGCCGAACGGCGCCACGACCTGGTGGGTTGCGAAGTTCGAGGCGGTTACGCCGAACGCGTTGGCGGCCGAGTCAAGGCCCAGGATCTGGCTGTACATGACCAGGGCGTGCAGGGCTGGATCGGCCGGGACGTTGATCACGTACGACGCGGCGCCGCTTGCCGAGGCGACCAGGAAGTTGACGACCACCGGGTTGACGTACAGGTTGCAGGAGCCGGACGCGCCGAGGTCGCTGCTCGGGATCAGCTGCGGCAGCGGTCCGCCGACCCACGCGACGCGGTCAAACCCGGCAACTCGTACATCGACCGCCTGCGCAACGACTCCAGCTGCAACTGCGCGGTCGAGAGCTCTTCGCTGCCGCGCAACGTCACTTCGAGCATGCGAAACCCACCAGCGTCGTCGAGTTCGGCAAGGTAGCAACGTTGGCGGCCGTGTGGTCGATGCCCGCGCAGATACTCCGGATCCGCAAACGCGTCGCGGTGCGCGACGAGGATCAGCTCTTCGACGAGTTCGGCATCGGGATCCTCGTGCGCCAGGAACTCAGCAACCGCCCCACGCGCGTCCAGCGCCCAATCCGTGCGTTCGAGCTGCTCGACGATCCTGGCGCGCTGCGATAGGTCCACCGCGACGAGACGCCCCGCATCACTGCGGAACACTTCGCACGGCCGGCCACCGTGCGCCGTCGCCTGCAGAGCCAGCGCCACGGCCACGCCGAGCACGCGCGGTGCTCCCCACATGCGCACCCCGTCATCGAGCAGGATGCGCCGGCGCGAACGAGGTTCGTACGGTGGCACCTCGCGCTGCACGTAGAGCGCCTCATTGGTCGCAATGCGCACCGCGAGCACTTCGTCGTCGTGAGCGAGCTCGCTGGGTAACAGGTGGTCGAGCGAACCACGGTTGCTCACCCCGGCAAAGCCACCCGTCGGCTGTTCATCGCGCCGAAGGGCCGCATGCGGCAAACGCATGGCCGCCATGATCTGCCGCACTACCCCCACGAGACCACTGAGTTCGCTGTCCTGCTGCAACTGCGTGAGCAACGAATCCCCTACGGGGCGCTCCGCCAGCGGTAGGTCGACGAGGATCGGCACTTCGTCGACCCCGGTGCGACCCCACAGATCGAGCCGTTCTTCGGTGATCCCGCGCAGCCCCACCTGCAACCAGCGCGCAATGACGGCGGGCGTCTCGGCGCGAAACTCGCGCTCCGCGAGCAGCCCCTGCGGCAACTCACCTGCGAGCCCTTTCGCGACCCGCGCCGCAAACTCGGGGCTATTGGTCACGAGGCCATGCAACGCCGCGTCGACGAGATGCAGCCGCAGGAACGGCTGGCGGCGAACGCGCTCCCACAGGGCGGCGGTGGGCGGCAGGTCGATGTCCGGCACGAGCCGCACCGTTCGTTCGCGCTCGCGCAGCAAGGCCATCAAGAACACGACGGCCTGCAGTTGCGGCAACCCTTGCCCCGCGGCCGCCCGATGTGCCGCCAACTGCGCGATCTCCTGCCGCAGCAGGATCGTGCCACCGGAGGCCCACTCGACCGCGTCCTCGCCGTCGCTCCAGCGCCAGAACGCGCCCACGGGCGGCGAGAGCCACAGGCGCGCGCATTCGACGATGGACGGCAGCTCAGCCACGCAACGCCCCCGCCGTGAGACGAACGGCGCTGCGGCTCATGGCCACGAAGGCACTCGCTTCGATACGGCTGTACGCGCCGGATGCCTCGAATACGGCCAGATCCTGCGGTTGCAGTCCAAGGTGATGCGCGACCAACTGCGGCGAACACGCGGGGGAGAATGTGAACCCGGCCGGCAGGGCAACGCCCGCCGCGACCACGAACGTCTGCCCCGCCAACGGTGGCAACGGCGCGCCCACGAGCAGGGCCTTACCATCCTTCCTCACCGCCAGGCGCAAGTGCTGCATACGCACATTCGCAGCGTGGTCGACCCAGGCCAGCAGATCGCGCAACTCTGCCAGGAGTGCGTTCGGCTCTTCGAGTGCGGCCACACTGCGTCGCAGCGCCAACGTCAGTGGCGCCGGCGCCGAGGCCGCAAACGCCGCCGCCGGCAAGGTCACCGTGCAGAGCGAACGCAACGATTGCCACTGCCCGCTGGGCAGCCGCGCGGCCGGCAGATGGGTGCCAGGCCGTCGACAATGGCCCGCGGCGTCGACCTCGAAGAACTCGCCCTCGGGAACGCTCAGCAGAGCCTGCCGCAACTCGGATGACGGGCCATCCCCGCGCAACCACAGCGCATCCGTCTGGTCGAGCACCATGACGCCGGCAACGAGCCGCAACGCCGCGACCCGGTCGCGCGCGTGCGACGGCAGGCGCAACGCCCAGTTCGTGGTCACGCGTCCGCCACGGGCACCTGCGCCCACAACGCTTCGACGCGTTTCTGCAAGAACTGGCGTTCGTCCGCGCCGGCGACCCATTCGCAGCGCCCAGCCAGCCCACGCAGCCGATCCCGCCAACGGGCCCGTTGCACCTCATCGTCACCAAGCCGCGCCACTTCGGCACCAAGGCCATCGAGATCGCGCGCGAGCGCTTCCGGATCAGGGCGATCGGCACTGCGCGCAGCGGGATGCGCCATCGCATGGTCCGCGCTCTTGCCAATGAGGTCGGCGACGATGCTCGCGAGCACTTCCCGCTGCTCTTCCGTATCCCAGATGTGGCGGAACACCCACAGGTCACTGCGTTCTGCCGTGCCGCGGCCACACAACAACGCGCTGGCCGCGACCAATCGCTGCAGCTTGACGGCACGGCGGTCGGACACGCGCACGCCGGCGCGGCGCAGACGATGCACGAGCACGACGAGATCCTCGTGCACGGGTTCGAGGTGCACGTGCGCCAACGCCCGATGCAATACGCGCACTTCGTCGACCGGCAGGCCGGCGGCGGTCTCCGCAGCGCCGGCCTCGAGGCGCCAGCCTGCGTGCAGCACTTCACCCAGTCGCTCGGCGGGCACATTGTCGCAGACGACCCGCATCAGGAATCGATCGAACAGCGCGCCTAGCGCTTCGTCCTCCGGCAGGTGATTGCTCGCGCCGACCACCATCAACAGCGGCAGCCGACGCGTTTCGCGACCACGGCGAAACACCCGTTCGTTGAGCACGGTCAGCAGGCTATTGAGGATCGCACTGTTGGCGTTGAGCAGCTCGTCGAGGAAGACGAGCCCCGCCTCGGGCAGCATGCCCGCGGTGTTGGTGATCAGCTCCCCTTCGCGAAGTTTGCGCAGATCGAACGGCCCGAACAGCTCGCTCGGCTCGGTAAACCGCGTGAGCAGGTAGCTGAACACTTCCCCATCGAGGCGGCGCGCCAACTCGTTCACGATCGCGCTCTTGGCGGTGCCCGGCGGACCAAGCACGAACGCATGTTCCGACGCAACAAGGCACACGCCGAGCACATCGATGACTTCGTCCTTGCCGACAAACGTCTGCCGCAACGGCTGCAGCACCTGCTGCTGCAGTTTGCGCGCGATGGCAAGGGCCTGGGCTGGAACTTCGGTCATCCGGAGATCTCCGTGGATTG
>JADZDL010000309.1 GCA_020851075.1 Planctomycetota bacterium
CGACTGGCTGGCCGTCGTGCCGTGTCACCGCCCAATCCGGGCGAGGCACGACCTGACCGTCCGAGACGAACGCAACGAGTTCGCAAAGCACCACGCGGGCCGCCGGCGGCACTTCGATGGCAGCCGGCTCGCTTCCTTCAAACACAGTCACCTTGATATCCCCGATCGCCCGTTGCAGCACTGCGTCATCGGTGACCAACCGGTATTCACCCGCCGGAACGACCACGGTTGCTCCATCGCGAACGAGCACACTGAGCTCGGGCATCCGATTCCGCTTTCCCTTCTGCAGGTGCCACAGCACGCGCGCTTCCCGATCCGGAATCCGCACGCGCACGGTCCCGAGCGTGGGATCGGCCGGTCGCTGCGAGCAGTCGAGCGTGCGGACCTGCCGATCGGTCCATGGCCTGAGGGGTTCCTCTACATCGATCCAACCCGAGCGCTTCAGCAACAAGCGCCACGTGGCAACCGGTGCGGCAGCGCCTGGAGCCCGTCGCGCAACAACGACCAACGGCTCGCCGAAGACGGCCTCGGCATGCCGACTGAGTTCCGTGAGGTGTCCCGTGCCGCCATCGCTGAACGAACAACCCCGGGTCTCACCATTCATGGTGACGACCTCGTCGCCGACCACCGATACGACTGACACGAAGGGCTCGTCGAGCACGAATCGACATCCCGGTCCCGGCACGACAACACGGCCACCGGGAGGGCCCTCGACAGCCAGGAACACTTCGCTGTCACCCCGGTCGATGCACGGGGTTACGTGGTATTCCCCTGCGCCGAGCCCGTCGAATCGGGCCAATCCGTTGTGGTCCGTCTCTGCCACGACCACTGCTCCGGGTCCGGGCCCTGGAATCGTCTCGGGGGAAGGAGTCCAGGGATCCACGAGGTGCGCGCGAGAGAGCAGCACACCGATGCGCGGCAACGGCCGACCGTCCACTCCCACGCAGGCGACGACGAGTTCCTTGCCGCGCGACAAGGTCACGCGCACGACACCCCGACGCGGCAGGGTCCCTACGGCAACGAACGCCTGCACGAACCCATCCTTCCGGAGCACGACGAGATCACGATCTCCCGGATGCGCACGAGCGTCGTGCCCGAAGTCGAGCTGGATCTGCCCATTGGGACCCGTTCGTCCCAGCTCGCTGGAAACTCGCACGCGGCGATCTGCCGCCGTGCCGAGGACGCAGTGAACCCCGGTTAAGGGCCGTCCTTCATCATCCGAGACGCTGAGCATCAGGGACTCCGACTCGTCCGCCGGGACCCTCTGCACGATCCCATCCGCACTCTCACGTACCGCGCTGTCACTTGGCGCGACGACGACACTGTTCGGCAACGAACCCGTGCGATCGATGTTCACACTTGCCGAGTCGCTCCAACATGCGAACGCCACCGTCACGACTGCCGCGCCAACGCAAACGACGAAGGCCACTCGCCAACGGCTCCTTACGTCGATCATGGGTATTCCGATTGGTGCGCCCGCCAGTCTATTGGCGACACTTCCATTGAATTACGGCGGGAGGATCTTCGGGGGCCCTGAAGCTCCTGGGGGCGACCCGTGCCCCGGCAGGCAGCTGCGCTCTGACGCCCCGTGAGGCGTCGAGAATACCCTCGCCGACTCGCGGTCGCACGCCTTGCGGCACACCGCGTCCATGACTTGGTCGTTCGCGAACGCGCACCTCTCGGCCGTGCGCTGGCTCGGCAGGTCCACGTCGATCGTCGATCTCGACCCCGCGCGATGGCGCCTCGGTCGGCTTTTCAGACCCGGTCCACCACGATGCGCACCGCGGTGACGTTGCCCTCACGCCATCCGGACCGCCCGGCGAATGATCGGCACTGCGGCAAGCGACCGCCCAACAGGCGCGACACATCACAGCACCGGCCTCACCCGGACTCATCGTCGCATCTGCAGTCGGTCCATCTCACCGGCCAGCTTGACCATCGCGCGCGTGAGCATCTGGCGTGCGCCGAGCGCCGACCACAGGGAACGGGCGTGCCCACCGAGAAGCCGATGAAGTTCTCGACGTAGTTGATCACCGGCTGGGTGAACTCGACGCCGGTCGCGCCGGCCTGCATGGCCTGCTCCACCGCGAAGTCCACGGCATAGGTGTATGCACTGCTGTCCGGCAGATCGGCCGGCATCGCCGCCGGCCCGCCGGTGCCCACGGTGAACTCGGTCGCGTGCACGGCGAGGTTGCCGATCGGGTGCGTGGTGCCGGTCGGCAGCCGCAACTGAGCCGTCGTGTTGCGCGCGAACAGGAGGCGCGACTGCCGCGTGCCGCTCGCATCCGATCGGACCGAGCCCGAGGCGACCACGAAGGGCTGCGCCGTCTGGCTCAGATCGACGTGTGTGACGACCGGGTCGAGCCGCGTCAGGATCACGTTCTCGACCGGGACATACTCCTGCCAGGCGGACTCGACGCGCCGATGCACGGGGATGTAGCCGGACAGTGAGAAGTCGAGCACGAGCGCGCCGCCGCCATTCACCGCCAGGTCGTATTGGCCGTCTTCCCGCGTCTTCGTCTCGCCGAACTCGGCATGCCCCTCGACCGCGATCCGCACACTGGCGACACCCTTGCCCAATGCGTCGACGACCCTGCCGCGGATCAGCGCAACGCGTTCCTCCTTGATCGTGCCCGGCGCGACGCCGACCTGGACGGCACTGCGACCGGTGTAGAGGAACGACGTCGCAGCGAACAACTGCGTCTGCGCGGAGCGGTCGATCGGCGGCGGATCGAACGCCTCCTTCTTCGGCAATTGCGGTGCGCGCTGTGCCCGAGCTGCCGGCGCCAGAGCTGCCACGAGACACCAGGCGAGCAGCCAGGGGATCAGGAGCGCCATCGCGCTTCTGGATCCAACCTGACTAGTTGCAACGACTTGTGGTAGTCCGACGAAATCGGCGGCAGATTCGGGGCGCATGGGGGTGCGGGTGCTCCACAGGGGGAAAGGCGAGCACGCGCACCAAGTGACGGAAAATCCGTCGTTCTTACCGGGAACTGCGCAATTCCCCATCAACCGCACCGCGGCGGGCCGCGCCGACCCGTTCGGGCGGCGAGCGGCCTTTGCCCGCCTGCGCACGCGCTGCGCTGCCGCCGCCCCTCGCCGGCCTGGATCCCGACGCGGGGCGCGAACTGGTCAGAGAGCCAGGGAGCAGGCAGGGACCGCGGCCGGACGAGCCGGCAGCGCGATCAGCGCGTGCCGCTGTAGGTGCCGAGCACCGTGTGGTCGTGGTTCAGGTCGGCGGCGTCGGTCGTCGTGAGGCGCGTGGCCGTCGTGCCGTCCCAGACGAACAGGTCGGCCGTCGTGTTGGTGCCGACGACCCGCGTGAACAGGATCGTGCCGTGCAGCGTGTTGGTGCCGTAGGTGTCGTCGCCGGTCGTGTCGCTGACGACCACCGAAGCCGTGCCCGAGGCATCC
>JADZDL010000310.1 GCA_020851075.1 Planctomycetota bacterium
CCCACTGATTCACCCCGACACCCCCGTTCAGCACCTGATTCGATAGGTCAACCTGGATGGTCTGGTCCGGCAAATTCGTCGCCCAGGTGTTGGTGAGCGCCGGCACCGTCGTGCTGCCAACCCGAATTTGGAACTGGGCGTACGTGACGGGTCCTGTGACCTCCGCCAATTGCACCCCTACTCGCGTGCAGACCATCGGCGTCGTTGGCAGACCGACGAACGTGCCCGGGCAGAAGGACTGGCCACGAATGACCGCCGTTCCGGCTCCGGTGTAGATCGGGTACTGGCCCGCGTTGGCGCCGATCACGCTGTCGGGGTAGTCGACAGTGATGGCCTGGGCCGAAACCGCGCTCATGAGCAGCGCGACGGTAAGTGAGATGCGGTACATGGTGGTTCCTTGCGGGGTTCGAAGCCTAGCTCCCCCGCAGCACTTCGAAAACCCGTGGTCATGTACCATGGATGCCGCAACGCGTTGCTGACGCGCGCAAACAGCCCGGCGATGCTTGGCTCATGCACCCGCCTTGCCGCCCAGGAATGTCACCGGCCCGCTGTCGCGCACATGCCATCACAACCACGCTGCTGTGCGCAATCATCCCTGCACAATGGCAGGCCCCCACCCGCAGCGAGCTGATTCCGCCGGCACGTCGCGAAGGGCCGGTGCTCGCATGCAGCGCCGCGGAACTCGAGAACCTGCGAGACTACGCGGCGATCCCCAACTCGCCCGTGGAGAAGCGCATCGAGACGGCGCGCAAGCGACTCGGCGTCGCGGTCGAGTTCCCCCCGCGTGGCGGCCAGCACAACCAGTGGTACCAGTGTGACGCGTGCCAGAGTGCGCTCGCCACCATGGATGCGACGCACCATCAGTGCCCGCAGTGCAAAAAGGTCTACAGCGGTGCCCCGTACGACGACGTGGTGTTCGCCGGGCAACACGGCCAGAACCTTGCGCGCGCCGCGGATGCAGCGTGGGCATTTGCTCTCACGGACGAACAGGCTTTCGCCACGGATGCCAAGGCAATCCTGCTCGGCTACGCAGCCCGCTACGAGAGTTATCCCTACCACAGCAACGATCGCGATCCGAGCCAACCCAGGGACTCCGGCGGCCACCTGAACGCACAAACGCTCAGCGAAGCGTCCGCGTTCGTCACGCAGATCGCCCCCGCGATCGACCTCGTGTGGCCCGCCCTCGACGCAACCGAGCGCGAGCAGATCTTGCAGCATCTCGTGCGCCCGATGATGCAGAACATCGCGAAGTGCAAACGCGGCAAGAGCAATTGGCAAAGCTGGCACAACGCGGCGATGTTCGCCGGCGGCATGCTGCTCGCGGATGCAGACCTCATGCAGCGCGCCGTGCTCGACCGCAAGAACGGCTTCTGCTTCCAGATGGAGCACTGCGTGTCGCCCGAAGGCATGTGGTATGAGAACTCGTTCGGCTACCACCTCTACACACTCGACGCGCTCGCCTGGCACGCGAGCTTCGCGCGGCGTGCAGGCGTCGACCTGTTCGGCAATCCGTCGCTGCATGCGATGTGCACGCTGCCGGCGCGCTACCTGATGGCCGACGGCACACTCCCGCGCCTCGGCGACGACGTGAAATCCACGCCAGAACGTGCGGCCAGTGCGCTCGAGGCTGCGTTCGCAGCCACTCGCGATGCGAAGCTGCTCGCGGCACTTCCTGCGCAGACGACGTGGGAATCGATTGCCTACGGCAGAGACGTTGCGGCAGAAGCCCTAGCCACAGCGCTCGCGAGCGAACTGTTCCGCGATGCGGGCCACGCCATCCTGCGCGCCGAGGGTCCATCGCGCGCCACGGCGATGCTGACGTTCTCGCCCTTTGGTGGCTTTCACGGCCACTTCGACAAGCTGTCGTTCGTCTGGCACGCATTCGAGAGCGAACGTGGCGTGGATCCCGGCCGCGCCGCGAGCCAGGCCTATCGGTTGCCGATCCACAACGGTTGGTATCGCGCGACACTGGCCCACAAC
Organism: Planctomycetota bacterium; assembly: GCA_020851075.1. Lineage (GTDB taxonomy): Bacteria > Planctomycetota > UBA1135 > UBA1135 > UBA2386 > JADZDL01. The sequence goes on from JADZDL010000310.1 coordinate 1,981, forward strand.
ACCGTTGTCGTCGATGGCCATTCGCAGCAAGGCGCCAGCGGAAATCTACTGGGCTTCGTCACGGGCGAAGGCTTCGCCGCGACGACCGCGCACACGACCAAAGCTTATGCAGGAGTCGATCACCGGCGCTGCCTCGTGCTCACCAGCGACTACCTGGTCTTGCTCGACCAAGTCGTGAGCGACGAGGAGCACACGTACGACTGGCTCTACCACGACGCCGGCCAAAGCGTCGAATGCAGCAACGCACCGACGAACGCCGAGCAGCCGCTTGGCATCGACGGCGAACAGTTCGTGCAGTGGCAACGGCAGGGAACGACAAACGAACCGATCGCCGTGCACTTCGCGGGCGACAGGGTCTCGACGCGGCTGTACGTCGTCGCCGCGAAGGACACCATCGTGCGCACAGGCTCCGGCCCGTTCCGCTCCACGGTCGATCGCGCGCCGTGCGTGCTGTTGCGTCGCACGGGCCAGAATGTGCACTTTGCGGCCGTTCTGAGCGCTGAGACCGCGGCGGCGCCGAGCGCTATCACCGCCGTGCATGCCCTCGAAGGTCGGGAACTCGGCGTGCGCATCGA
>JADZDL010000311.1 GCA_020851075.1 Planctomycetota bacterium
GCCGGCGCGGCGGACGCTACGGGCTCGCGACGTTGTGCATCGGCGGCGGACAGGGACAAGCAGTCGTTCTGGAGGCAGCATGAGCACCATCGAAGACACCGTGGTCGATTCGCCGGGCGGTTCGAAGGATGGCCCACCCAACCAGCCAAAGCAGGTCGCCGGCGGCGTGATCTATGCAGTCGACAAAGACGGCGTGGTCTTGCTGCGACTCGGCACGAGCGAGGAGAACCTCGTCACGTGGACGCAGGCGCGCCTGCAGTCCCTCGATGCCGCACTCGCAGCGCTCGCCGCCGACACCGCCGTTCGCGGCGTGATCGTCACCGGGCCGGGCCCGGGCATGTTCTGCGCCGGCGCCGACATCAACCTCATCGCCGACATCACGGCGGTAGCCGATGGCGAAGCTGCGGCCCGGACCGGCCAGGCGATCTTCGCCCGCTGCCGGCAACTGCGTGTTCCCGTGGTCGCGGCGATCGAAGGCCCCTGCCTCGGTGGCGGCCTCGAGCTGGCTCTATTCTGCGATTTGCGCGTCGCCAGCGACCACGCCGGCACCCAGATCGGCCTGCCGGAGACCAAACTCGGCATCGTGCCGGGTTTTGGTGGCACGCAGAACCTCTCCCGCCTGCTCGGGCTGCCGAAGGCCCTCGACCTGATCCTCAACGGCAAGCTGCTGCGCGGCAAACAAGCGAAGAAGCTCGGTGTCGTCGATCGCCTCGTGCCCGCCGCCAAACTGCTCGAAGCGGCCCGCCAGGAGCTCGACAAGCTCATGCAGCAGCACCGCAAGGCCCCGCGGCGCCGTTTGCGTGGTCTCGCGTTCTGGCTCAGCCGCACGCCGTTGCGCGCGCTCGCGATCCGGGCCGCGGAGAAGGCGCTGCAGCAGGGCCAGGCCCGCTTCTATCCCGCCCCGAAGGCGGCACTGCAGTGCTGCATCGGCGCGTTCACCAAGAGTGCCGAAGCTGGCTTCGCCGCCGACGCGCGCGCGCTCGGCGAGATGATCGTCACTCCGCAGAGCAAGGGCCTCACGCACCTGTTCTTCCTCACCGAACGCAGCAAACGCCTCGGCAAACACGAGGGGGCTCGCGACAGCAAGCAGGCGCTCGTGGTCGGCGGCGGCGTCATGGGCGCTGGCATTGCGTCCCTCTTCGCCGAGAAGAGGTTGCGCGTGCGCCTTTGCGACCTCGACCTGCAGGCTCTGGCGCGCGCCAAGGCCCGCCTGCAGAAGGATCTCGACAAGAAGCTGCGGCGGCGCCACCTCGAAGCCCACGAAGCGCAGGCCGTGCAGGATCGGCTCGCAATCGGCACCGATTGGGGCCAACTCGGCCAGACCGATCTGTGGCTGGAAGCGGTCGTCGAGGACCTCGGTGTAAAGCGCATGCTGATGGCCGAAGCGGTGAGTCGCGGGCTGCCGCCAAGCGCCGTCCTCGCGACGAATACGAGTTCGCTCTCGGTGACGAAGATGGCCGAAGCGGTGCCACAGCCCGAACGTGTGGTCGGCATCCACTTCTTCAACCCGCCCGAGAAGATGCCGCTCGTCGAAGTGATCCGCGGCAAGCTCACCAACGATGCCGCGGTTGCCACGGCGTGCCGCCTGGCGATCAAACTCGGCAAGTTCCCGGTCGTCGTCAGCGATGCCCCGGGCTTCCTCGTCAACCGTTGCCTCGCGCCCTACGTCAACGAAGCCGCGCGCCTGCTGCTGGAAGGCACTGCGCCCGAAGCGATCGATGCGGCGATGCTCGACTTTGGCATGCCGATGGGCCCGTGCCGGCTGCTCGACGAAATCGGCTTTGACGTCGCCACGAAGGTGAGCGCCGTCATGCACGAAGCGTTCCCGCAGCGCATGGTGCCCTGCGAGCTGTTCGCCGCGATGTCGGCCGCCAAGGCCCTGGGCCAGAAGACCGGCGGCGGCCTCTACGGCAAGGACGGCAAGGGCGATGGCCCGGGCCGCAAGGTGCTCGCCGAGCTGCGCAGCAAGCGCGGCACGCCGGGTCGCGAAGCCGGGCGCAGCGAGATCCTGCACCGCCTCATCTACCCGCTCGTCGACGAAGCGTACCGCTGCCTCGACGACGGCATCGTGCAAGGCGAACAGGACCTCGATCTGGGCCTCGTCATGGGCATCGGCTTCCCGCCGTTCACGGGTGGCATCACGCAGTATGCGAAGCGCGAGGGCCTCACGCAGATCGTGGCCGGACTCGACGAACTCGCGCGTGCACACGGCGTGCGCTTCGCCGTTTCGGACGGTTTGCGCAAACGCGCCGTCGTCTGACCGCGGCTACCGCCCCTTCGCCCGCAGCTTCGCGCGGTACTCGGCCTCGACCTGCACGATCTCGGCGTCGGTCAGCGGCGCCGTGCCGGGTTCCACCACGAAGCGCTCGCCGACCAACCGCACGTTGGGCCGCAGCGCTTCGAGGTAACCAGCGGGCGGCGTTCGTTCGTGCGCCATGTGCCGCTGGTTGCCCAGTTCGACGAGCGCCTCGCCGAACTCGTCGGCACCGAGACCATTGCCATCACGATCGCAGATCGCCAACAACAACTCGCCCCACGCCCCATCGCTGACGAGCACCCCCGTCACTTCGCTGAAGTGAAAGGCGCGCGCTGCCGCGGCGATTTCGCTGGCCGACAGGTGCGCGTCATGGTCGAGGTCCAATTGCGGAAACAGGGGCTGCAGTGCCGCCGCAGCCAACTTCGGCGGTGCCGTTGGCGCCGGATTGCGCGCTACGACCCAGTCGTTGAGCCCAACCGCATCGATCATGTCGACCTCGGCGAGCGACCACGACACGACGCCGGCCGCCACCGTGCGATACACACCACGCTGGCCCTCGGCGAGGCCCTGCACGAGCCCGGTGCGTCGTTCGGGCAACAAGCGCAGCAGGTCCGCGCACGTCTGCGCATGCAGCGCGCGCGGCAACGCCACGTAGCGCAGGCGCAACCAGGCCTGGCATCGATCCCACGGGCGGAACAGCGCTCCCAGCGGGGCCGGCAACGTGGTGCTCGCGCGCACGAAACCGTCCTTCTCGCGTCCGCGCTGCGCAGATTCGTACCACCAGCCAAAGGTGTTGCTGCACACGGCGATCAGGCACAGCAACACGAGTCCGAGACGCGGTCGCAGAACCAGCTGCGACACCATCCCCAACAGAGCGAAGAACAGCAGCGGAATCAGGTGCGCAAACGGGCGATACGCAAAGTGATCGCCGCCCACCACCAGCGTGTAGTAGCCGACGAACGCGAGCCAGGTGCCCACCGCGGCGAGCGCAGCGAAGTGCTGGCCAAACAACGCCCGCAGCGCAGTGCGCTGGCACACCGCTCGGGCGCCCCAGACGAGTGCGAGCGGCAACCACAGCCAGAGGCCGTGCTCGTAGACAAAGCAGAACAGGTAGCGCAGACCGCTCTGCGGCCAGGCCGTGAGCACCTTCGCGTAGTAGGTGTTTGGCAACCATTCGCCGTAGGTTGCGCGTCGCCACAGCAGGTGCGCCATCGGCAGCACGAACGGCAGGGCACCGAGCGCGGCCGCGCGCCACTTCGCCGTGCGCAGAAGCAGCGCGTGCAGCCCGATCGCGAGCGTCGCCAGCACCAGCAGCATCCCGTCAGGCCTCGTCAACATCGCCAGGGATGACAAGCCACTGAGTAGTGTGAAGTCGCGCGCTCGATAGGTAGCTCGCGGCGCCGTGGCCGCCAACGTCCACGCCACCGCCCACAGCCCGAACATCGCGGTCTCAAGGCCCGAGGTTGCCCACGTCACGAACGTATGGTTGCCGGCGATGGCGAGCAGCAC
>JADZDL010000312.1 GCA_020851075.1 Planctomycetota bacterium
AACTCAGAAAGTTCGAGCTGAAGAAGTCGAAGTTTAGCGAGACGCAGATTGTCGGGATTCTGAATATGGCCGACCCCGGGATGCCGGTGAACCGCGCCGGCTTCTCCGGAGACTGTTGTGTGTGAGTCAAGCCGCCATGGCCTGAGCTTCACGTTGCCGATGGTACGCCAGCTCGAACTCGGTCGGCGGAATGTCGCCGATGGGCTCGAGCAGACGCCGGTTGTTGAACCAATCTACCCATCCAAGCGTTGCAAACTCGACCGCATCGACGTGCCTCCACGGGCCTTGACGGTGAATGACCTCAGCTTTGAAGAGGCCAATGATCGACTCTGCAAGCGCATTGTCGTAGCTGTCACCGGTGGTGCCGACGGAAGCTTCGATGCCGCACTCAGCCAATCGCTCGCTGTAACGAATAGACAGGTATTGCGTCCCACGATCGCTGTGATGAATGAGGCCTCCGGTGTCGGAGCGAGCGTGGACCGCCTGCTCCAACGCATCGAGCACCAGGTCCGCCTTCATCGAAGTGCTCACGCGCCAGCCCACGAGCATGCGCGAGAACACGTCGATCACGAACGCGACGTAGACAAAGCCGCGCCAGGTGGCGACGTAGGTGAAGTCCGCGACCCACAGTTGGTTAGCAGGGTGATGCAAAACGCCTGAGTTCAGGCGGATTGCGAGAGATAATGGAGCGCATCGCAGGAGCGGAGTTGACCCGATGCGCGGCGAAGTGGATCCCCAGGTGGCGATGTTCTCGTACGTGTCGACGGAGAGGCGGGTGCCGACGGATCACCCGCTGCGCTCGATCAAGGCCTACGCCGATGCGGCGCTGCGGGCGATCAGCGCCGAACTCGACGATCTGTATGGCAAGACCGGCCGCCCCTCGATTGCCCCGGAGCGACTGCTCAAGGGGCAGCTGCTGATCGCGCTGTACACGGTGCGCTCCGACCGTGCCTTCTGCGAGCAGCTGGACTACAACCTGCTGTTTCGCTGGTTTCTGGACATGAGCCTGGATGATGCGGGGCTGGATCAGTCGAACTTCTCGCGCCTGCGCGAGCGGCTGGTGCAGACCGACATTGCCCGCAACTTCTTTGACCAGGTGCTGCGTCTGGCCAAGGCACAGCGACTGCTGTCGAGCGAGCACTTCACGGTCGATTCGACGCTGATCGAGAGCTGGGCGAGCTTGAAGAGCCTGAAGAAGGATGGCCGACCGCCCAAGGGCGGCGGCGATGGCACCGGGATGGTGGACTTCAAGGGCGAGCGGCGTACGAACCAGACGCACCAGAGCAGCACGGATCCCGAGGCCAAGTTGATGCGGCGGGGCAATGGCCAGCCCGCGAAGCTGTGCTTCGGCGGGCACGCGCTCATGGAGAACCGTTCGGGGCTGTGCGCGGATCTGCAGATCCATGACTCGCGCGCGAGTGAACCGAAGGTCGCACAGCAGCTGCTGGCGCGGCTGCGCCGCAAGCGCATCCACGCCAGAACACTCGGTGCCGACAAGGGCTACCACACCAAGGCGTTCGTCGAGCACCTGCGTGCGCATCACATCCGCCCGCACATCGCGAGGATCGAAGGGCGCAAGACGCCGGGACTGGATGTGCGTACCACGCGGCATGAGAGCTACCGGACGAGCCAGCGCACCCGCAAGCGCGTCGAGGAGATCTTCGGCTGGCTCAAGACAGTCGGCGGAATGAGAAAGAGCCGCGTGATCGGCATTACCCGCACGCAGATGCAGGCTTACCTTGCGGCCAGTGCCTACAACCTGCTGAGGATGGCGCGGCTGGCGCCGATCAGCACGTCGTGACAATGAGGTCAGCGCCATGACCGCGAACATCGGGTCAACAGCACAGTCACCACCAGAATTGCAGCAACGGCTCGATCTTGTGAATGATCTCATCAGATCGCTCGCTTGGCTGCGTTCTGCATCACCCTGTTAGGCCGCGTCGCCACGAACTTCCGTTCCACCAGGTCCGCAGGGCGATGCGCGTTCTCATCCGCCACCGTCGTGATCTTGAACGCTTTGCCGCGAGTCACGCCGCACAAGCCCATTTGCCGCATCAGCCGCTGCACGGTGCAGCGCGCGACCTTGATCTTCTCGCGCTTCAACTGCTTCCAGGTCTTGCGCACCCCATACGCGCAGAAGTTCTCCTGCCACACGCGCTGGATCTGCGGCTTAAGCTCTGCGTCTCGCCGCACGCGAGCCGGAACACGCCCAGGATCCGCTTCCCGCGCCTTCAGCTCGTAGTAGGTAGATGGGGCGATCGGCAACATCTTGCAGATCGGCTCGACCCCAAATCGGCCCTTGTGTTCGTCGATGTAACGCACCATCACTTGCGTCGGCGGTCGAGCTCCGCCTGGGCAAAATACGCGGACGCCGTGCGCAGAATGTCATTAGCCCGCTTGAGCTCGAAGTTCTCGCGCTCGAGCTGCTTCAACCTCTCGCGCTCGCTCGTCGTCACGCCTGGCTTATTGCCCGCATCACGCTCGGCCCGTTCGACCCATCGATGCAGCGACTGGGCCGCACACCCCAGCTTGCCTGCGATCGACACGATCGCCGCCCAGCGCGAGCCGTGCTCGCCTTGGCTGTCGAGAACCATGCGTACTGCGCGCTCCCGTACTTCCTTCGAATACCGCTTTGCTGTTCCCATAAACTCCATCCTCTCTCAGGTTGAAGTCTCCGGGAAAGCCGGCGCGGTTCAGCTTTTCGTCAGAAAGCCGCTTGCTATCGAAGATAGTCTGCATCGGTGTCTTGCTGTAGCAATACTTCC
>JADZDL010000313.1 GCA_020851075.1 Planctomycetota bacterium
CGCAATTGTTGCAGGGCCGCGTCGGCGCGCCCGGTGTTGCTCGCTTGGAACTGCTGCAGCCCGTCGATCTGCGCCTGCTTCTCGTCGTCCGTGCTGCGCATGACTTCGCGCACGACCTGGATCGGCGAGCCGTCTTTGCCGAGGAATGTGTTCACGCCGATGATCGGCAGTTCGCCCGTCGACTTCTGCGTCTCGTAGAACAGCGACTCGTCCTGGATCTTGCCGCGCTGGTATATCGTCTCCATCGCGCCGAGCACGCCGCCGCGTTCGGACAGGCGCAGGAACTCGGCGTAGACGGCTTCTTCGACGAGGTCGGTGAGTTCCTCGATCAAGAACGAACCCTGCAGCGGGTTCTCGTTCTTTGCCTGACCGAGCTCCTTGTTGATGATCAACTGGATCGCCATCGCTCGCCGCACCGATTCTTCGGTCGGCGTCGTGATCGCTTCGTCGTAGGCGTTCGTGTGCAGCGAGTTGCAGTTGTCGTAGATCGCGTAGAGCGCCTGCAGCGTCGTGCGGATGTCGTTGAAGTCGATCTCCTGCGCGTGCAGCGAACGGCCGGACGTCTGGATGTGGTACTTGAGCATCTGGCTGCGCTCGTTCCCGCCATAACGGTGTTTGATCGCCTTGGCCCAGATGCGGCGCGCGACGCGTCCGATGACCGCGTATTCGGGGTCGGTGCCGTTGCTGAAGAAGAAGCTCAGGTTCGGCGCAAACTCATCGATGTGCAACCCGCGCGACAGGTAGTACTCGACATAGGTAAACCCGTTGCTCAGCGTGAAGGCGAGTTGTGTGATCGGGTTTGCGCCGGCTTCGGCGATGTGATAACCCGAGATCGACACCGAGTAGAAGTTGCGCACCTTGTTGCGCGTGAAGAACTCCTGCACGTCGCCCATCATGCGCAGGGCGAACTCGGTGCTGAAGATGCACGTGTTCTGCGCCTGGTCGTCCTTCAGGATGTCGGCCTGCACCGTGCCGCGCACCAAGGACAGCGTGTCCTTGCGGATCTGCTCGTAGACTTCCTTCGGCACGACCTGGTCGCCCGTGGTGCCGAGCAACATCGTGCCGAGGCCGTTGTGGCCTTGCGGGATCTCGCCGCGATACCCGGGCCGCGCCTGCTGGCTCGACTGGAAGCGCGTCTGGATCGTCGCGTTGGCGGCTTCGACCTTGCCGTTCTGCTGCAGCCATCGTTCACACTGCTGATCGATCGCCGCATTCAGGAAGAACGCGAGCAGCATCGGGGCCGGACCGTTGATGGTCATCGAGACCGACGTCACCGGATCACAGAGGTCAAAACCCGAGTAGAGCCGTTTGCAGTCGTCGAGCGTGCAGATCGAGACGCCCGCATTGCCGACCTTGCCGAAGATGTCCGGCCGCACCGCCGGGTCTTCGCCATACAGCGTGACGCTGTCAAACGCGGTCGACAGGCGCTTGTAGGGCTGGCCAAACGAGAGGTAGTGGAAGCGACGGTTCGTGCGTTCGGGGCCACCTTCGCCCGCAAACATGCGTGTCGGGTCTTCGGCGGTGCGCTTGAACGGGTAGACGCCCGCTGCGAACGGGAAGCGGCCCGGCACGTTCTCGGTGAGCAGCCACTGCAGGCGCTGGCCCAGCGAGCGGTACTTCGGCAGCGCCACCTTGGGGATATTGAGCCCGGACAAGGAGCGCGTGTGGTTCTTCACCTTCACTTCCTTGTCGCGCACGCGGAACACGAAGTGCTCGGCGGTGAGGCTCGTCTCCAGGGTCGCCCAGTCCTGCAGCTGTTCGCGGCACTCGGGCGCGAGCTTCGCTTCGATCGCCGTCGCCTCCACACTCAGTGCTTCGCGGGCGGCGGTCGCGTTGGCCGGCAGCGCGTTCGCCGCTTCGCGCAGCACGTAGAGGCGCTCGGCGAGGTCGCTCTGCGCGATGGCCCACTGGTTGTAGCGGCGGTTGCTCTCGACGATCTCGGCGAGGTAGCGAATGCGATCGCCGGGGATCACGTGGCTCGTCTGCGCTTCGCCTTCCTGGAGCGGCACCGTGCTCACGAAGCGGCCCGGGGCCTTGCTGTCGAGGGCCCGCGCGATCGCGTGGTAGAGCGTGTTCGTGCCAGGATCCGCGAACGTCGCCGCCATCGTGCCGTAGACGGGCATCTGCTCGGGCGGCAGGTGGAAGGCCTTCTTGTTGCGCTGGTACTGCTTCTTCACGTCGCGCAACGCATCGCGGGCCCCGCGCCGATCAAACTTGTTGATCGCAACGAGGTCCGCGTAGTCGAGCATGTCGATCTTCTCGAGCTGGCTCTGCGCGCCAAACTCCGGCGTCATCACGTAGAGCGAGACATCGGCGTGTTCGACGATCTCGGTGTCACTCTGGCCGATGCCACTGCTCTCGAGCAGGATCAGGTCGAAGCCGGCGACCTTGAGCACCGAAAGTGCATCCTTCACGGACTCCGACAGGGCCATGTTGGCGCGGCGCGTCGCCATCGAGCGCACGAAGACGCGCGGGTCGGCGGCGGTGTTCATGCGAATGCGATCGCCGAGCAGCGCGCCGCCGGTCTTCTTGCGCGTCGGGTCGACGCAGAGCACGGCGATGCGGATGGTCGGGAAGTCGAGCAGGAAGCGGCGCAGCAGTTCGTCGATGAGCGAACTCTTGCCGGCGCCGCCGGTGCCCGTGATGCCGAGTACGGGCGGAACCTTGGGCTGGGCCTTCTGCAGGCCGGCGAGGTGGGCGCGATGCCGTTCGGGGAAGTTCTCGAGCAGCGTGACCCCCTGTGCGACCGAACGGGCCGAAGCCGCGGTAAGTCGCGGCATTGCGTCGGTCTCGTGCGCGGTCGCAAAGTCGCAGCGCCGCAGCATGTCATCGATCATGCCCTGCAGGCCAAGGGCGCGCCCGTCGTCGGGCGAGTAGATGCGGCAGATGCCGTATTGGTGCAGCGCCTCGATCTCTTCGGGCAGGATCACGCCGCCGCCACCGCCAAAGATCTTCACGTGCCCGCAGCCACGTTCGCGCAGCATGTCGAACATGTAGCGGAAGAACTCATTGTGGCCGCCCTGGTAGGACGTAACTGCGATGCCCTGCGCATCTTCGGCGACAGCCGCGTCGACGATCTCCTGCACCGACCGGTTGTGGCCCAGGTGGATGACCTCGGCGCCGGTGGCTTGCGCAATGCGCCGGAAGATGTGGATCGACGCGTCGTGTCCGTCGAACAGGCTGGTCGCCGTGACCAGCCGGATCTTGTGCTGCGGTTGGAACGCGATCACCGACTCCTCCGGGTGGGGGCACGGTGCAGGGATGGACGCCGAGGGGGAGGCCGTAGTGGTCACGATTCGCTGGGGCAACTGCGGTCGGAAGGAGCCATCTTAGGCTCCCGAACGCGGCTCCGCGAGGCTCGACTGGGCCCCTATGCAGGAACGGCCGCTATTCGGCCGTCGCTTCTTCCGTCGACAGCGGCGAATAGTGCTGGGCGACGATCTTCCAGTCATCGCTCATGCGGCACACGGAGAACGTGCAGCGGCCGCCTTGGTCGTGGGCGCGACCTTCTGGGTCGACCTGGGACAGGCGCCAACCCCCGATCACGGTGGCGAACTGGTCTTCAAAGACCTGGAAGTCCAGGTCCTTGAGTTCGAGTTTGACCGCTTCGAGGTAGCGGAATTCCTGGTCGAGGACTTCCTCGAACTCGCCCCAACCGCGGTCCCGGCGCCCGGAGGCATCGAGGTTCTGGAACCGCTTGTCGGTCCAGAAGTGCGAGCGGAACGTCTTCAGGTCGCGGCTGTTGAACGCTTGCCGCATGCTGCGGAAGAAGTCGTCCAGTTCCTTCAGGCTTTCTACGCTCATGAAAAAGATCGTCCTTGGGGGCGGGGCCCTACTAATGCCAGCCGCCCATCCGTTGTTGCAACAAGGCCGTTGTTGCAAACCAGGTCGGCCGGCGAAGCGAGTCGTGTCGTGCTACCGCGCGTTTTGACGGTCGGTGTGACGGTCGATGTGGCTGTAAAGGGTCTCTTTGCCCTTCTCGTAGACGACCTTGCCGTTCACCACGGCGGTCTCCACGAAGGTGCTATAGTGCAGCGGATCCCCATCGAGAATCAAGACGTCCGCGTCCTTACCGACTTCGAGCGAGCCGATCCGGGCGTCGGCCCCGATCATCTTTGCGGAGTCTAAGGTTATTGTGCGCAAGGCTTTGCGGTTATCCAGACCGCCCCGGACAGCGAACGCCGCATCGATCTGCGGGGTGTTCAAGTCCTGCCCCAGGATGCCCCCGGTGCCGACGCCGGCGCCGCCAAACATGCCAACCGGACAGGTGACGGCGATCGGCACGCCCGCGGCCGCCAGGATCGCGGCCGAGGCGAGGTTGCTGCCCGTGTGATCAGGGTCGGTCGGGTCCGCCGGCATGCGGTCGCGCGGGCTTAGCACGACCATCGAGCCGGTCGCGGCGATCTCGTCGGGAACGAGCCAGGCGCTGGTCGGCTTCTGGAGCACGATGCCTTGTCCCAGCAGCTTGCTGAGTTCCAGGGCCTGACGGATGCCTTCGATGTCGTTGGCGCGAGCACCGCCACCGCCGCGTCGGCCGCCGCCGAACGGGTTGAAGCCGCCGCCGCCGAGGCTGACCCACAAGCGGGCCTTGCCGCGCAGGATCGCTACGACCTTGTCGGCGCCGCCGGGCATCGGGGGCTCCTTCGCGTTGGCGTCCGCGGCCTTCTTCTTTGGGAACTCTTCGATGGCCGCCAGGTACTCGCGCGCCTTCTTGACAGTGTCGGCGAACTTCTCGCGGTCGGCCAGCGGCAACGGCACGGACATGCCGACCACGGAGTCCTCCTGGACGACCATGGCCTTCACGTCGCCGTAGGCGAGCTTGATCACGGCGTTGCTGCCGCTCGGCGCACTGCCACCGCCCGTCGAGCCGGCGAGGAACGACGTGATGCCGGCGGCGAGGCCTTGTTTGATCTCGGGGTCGAACGGGTTCACGGCGTCCGCGAACGGTGCGCTGCGACCAGCCCCCATGCCGGCGCCGATCACGGCGACGAAGCCGGGGCTCACGACCTTGCCCTTCGCGTCGATCACCGTGGTGCCTTCGGGCAGCGTGAGGTTGTGGCCAACGGCCTCGATCTTGTCATCGGCGATGAGCACGGACGCGCCCGTCAGGCGCTGGCCGGTGCCGAGGTAGACGTCGCCACCGACGATCGCGAGGTAGTGCTTGGGCTTGGTCTCGGCGGGCGCTGCCGGGGCAGCGACCGGCGGGGTGGCCGCCTCGGCGTTGGGATCCCCGGGGCGAGGACCGCGGCGGCCGCGGCCTTGGGCCGGCAGGTCGACGAGCGTCGTGGCGAGAACGGCCAGGGCCAGGATTGCTTGGATGCGCATGGGCGTAGGACCTTTGGCGATTCGGGGATCAGGGCTGTTGCGGGACTTCGCGGCCAGCGAGCCACACGGATTGCAGTTCGCCCGTCGGCGTCAGCGGATCGCCGCGGAAGACGAGCAGGTCGGCGTCCTTGCCGACTTCGAGGGAACCGGTGCGCGCTTCGATGCCGAGCGCCTTGGCGGGCACCAGTGTGACCCCGCGCAGGGCGACGTCGGCGGGCAGACCGCTGCGCACGAGTTCCATGAGGCGGAAGAACAGCACGCGCGTGGTGTTCGGGTTGTCGCCGAGCAGGAAGCCGACTTCGATGCCGGCGTCGTGCAGGCGCTTGGCCGGGTGGGTCAAGAACCGCGACCGCGGCAGTGAGCTCAGATCGGGCTGCATGAGCACGGCGCACTTCATGGCCTTCAGCTGGTCGAGGACGACGTCCATCGTGCCGGACATCGTGTCGTGGCGGCTGACGACGAGCGTGCGCGGGAACTTGACCTCGCCCGCGACCGCTTCCCAGTGCAGCAGGTCCGCGGCCGAGTCGATCTGCAGGATCGCCTTGCGCTTGCCTTCGAGCAGGTCGGCGAGCACTTCGAGATTGGGGTCCTTGGGTGCCTCGGGCTTCTTGGCCGGGGCTTGCGCGCCTGGCGCACCCTGACCTTGACCACCTTGGCCCTCCTTCTTCTCGTCTGGCTTCGGCTTGTCTTCGGGCTTCGGCGGTTGTTCGCCCTTGGGTGGTTCGGTCTTCGCTTCGCCGGGCTTTGGCTCACCTGGCTTCGCTTCGCCGGCCTTCTGGTCGCCCGCAGGGGCTTCGGCGGGCTTCGGTGCTTCGGGCGGCTTCTTGCGTTCTTCGACGAGCTTCTTCGCCTTCTCGAACGTCTCGGAGAACAGCTTCTTGGTCTGCTGCTCGCGCGCCATGGTGACCATCACGAACGCATCGTCGCGGGCCGTGAGTTGTTCGAGGGTCTTGCCGTCGGGGCGCAGCAGGGCGCCGAGGCCCGGGAACGCGCTGCCTTGCGGCGTGAGCGCCAACGAGGTGATGCCCGTGCGCAGCAGGTCGCCGAACACTTCCTGCTTTGGATAGATGCTCTCGATGACCTTGGTTGCGGCGCGATTCTGCGCGCCACCGCCGCCGCCGCCCATGGGCATGGGCGCCTGCTGGCCGCGGTTGCCGCGGCGACTTGCACCGGCGTCGTTGCGCGGCGCCGCTTGCCCTCCGAGGCCCGCACGCGACCAGGCGCTCACGAGTCCCGGCATGATCGTCATGCCCGTGCCGTCGACGATGCGGGCGCCGGCTGGCGCGGTGACGTCGGCGCCGAGGGCGTCGATCTTGCCGTTCTTCACGACCAGGGTGCCGCGTTCGATGGTGTTGCCGGACATCGTGAGGATGCGGGCATTCGTGAACGCGACCGGACGGCGGTCGGTGATGGTTGCCGGGTCCTGGGCCACCGCGCAAGCGATGGAGGCGGCCATGGCGAGCAGGGCGCGGAGCGTGGTGTGTTGCAAACTCATCGGATGTCTCCGAGTCGGTGAACCAAGGTTCCTTCGATGTAGACGAGCTCGGGGGGATTCCTCGGATCGAGTGGATCCCCCCGGGTGACCTGGAAGTCGGCGTCCTTGCCGACGGCGAGCGAGCCGGTGCGGTCGGCGATGCCGATCTGCTGCGCTGGCTGGATCGTGAGGCCGCGCAGCGCGACCTCGTAGTCGAGGCCGAGGCGGATCGCCATCGCGGCCTGCAGTTGCAGTTCTTCCGCGGCGACCACGGGTGCGTCGGTGTTGATCGACATGTCGTGGCAGCCAGCATCCCAGTAGGCCTGGCAGGTGCCCTGGAACCGCCCATACTTGTCGAACTCGTACATGCGCGGACCGAGGTTGACCGGCGTCTGGCGTTTGGCGAGTGCGGTCGCGGCGACCCAACCGTCGAAGCAGCCGTGCGAGAGCACCATGCGCACGTCGAAGACGTCCTGGAACATGCGCGCCGTAGCGATGCAGTCGCGCGCGCCGGCGGTGTGGATGAGCACCGGCACCGTCTTGTCGAAGACGAGGCGCAGCTGTTCGAGCGACGCGTCGAACTTCGGCTTGTCGCCGGTGCCGGCCGCGAAGGCGCGCCAGGCGGCGGCGTAGTCGCGTCCACGTTCGAGCAGCTGCACGAGCAGTTCGCTGCTGCCCATGCGGCTGAGACCCAGGTCGCCGCTGCGGCGTTCGGGGTTGAAGCCCTGGGCGACCTTCATGGCGCCGAGCTCGCGGATCACCATCGCTTCGAGCGAGCCACCCCAGCGCATCTTCAGCAACACGCCGAAACCACCGATGTTGGTGCCCGAGCCCGGAATGAACAGTGTCGTCGTGACGCCACCAGCTGCCGCACGCCGGATCGACTCTTCGGAAGGCTTCACGACGTCGAGCGTGCGCATCTCGGCGTTGAGGGGCGCCACCATGTCGTTGATGTCGCCGCCGCCGCCGCTCACGTGGTGATGCAGGTCGACGAAGCCGGGGCACAACCAGAGGTTGCCGTGGTCCTGGACCTTGGCGTCCTTGGGGATTGGCGTCGAACTGCGCGGCCCGACAGCGAGGATCTTGCCGCCCTGTTCGAGCAGCACGCCGGTGTCGATCGGCGGCGCATCCGCGGGCAGGATGCGCGCCGCGAGATGGGCGGTGATGGGGTGCGCTCTCTGATCAGCTGCCGCGTGCTGTGCCGCAAGCAGACTCGCGCTTGCTCCCCAGAGGAGGAGCTTGGCGGCGAGTCGTGGTGGCGCTGGAAGAGCCATGCGGGTTACCAGACCGGGCGCTTGTCAGAGCGGCGGTAGCAGATGGTGCCGTTGATGACCATCGTCTTCACGTAGCAGCGCGGGTCGAGTGGATCGCCGCTCCAGATCGCCAGGTCGGCATCCTTGCCGACTTCGAGCGAACCGACGCGATGGTCGGCGCCAACAAAGCGCGCCGCGTTGATCGTGAGGCCGCGCAGCGCCCATTCGTGCGGCAAGCCGAGGCGAACGCCCATTGCGGCCTGCAGCGGCAGTTGCTCTTCGGCAACGACCGGTGAGTCGGTGTTGACGCCGATGCCGTCACGGCCGAGGCCGAGCACCGGGTTGCGCCAGCCGTGTTCGCCGCCGAGTGCCCAGTTGGCGAGCAGGCCGTCCATGCGCCCCGTGCGGGCGTTGTAGAAGTACTGACGCGGGCCACCGGCGACTGCGACACCCGCGGTGCGCGCGTTCTCGCTGAGGCGATATCCGTCGAAGGTGCCGTGCACGATCACGGTCCAGAGGCCGAGTTCGAGCCGCAGTTCCTGGATCGTGTTGAGCACGACCTGATAGATCTGCGTGTGCACCGAGACCGGGTATTCGTGGCGGAACAGGCCACGCAGCAGTTCGAGCGTCGGGTCGAACTTGGGCTTCTCACCCTTGCCCTGCTGGAACGCTTCGTGTTGTTGCCAGTAGCGCTTGCCGTCGAGCAAGGTCATGCGCAGACCTTCGCTCATGCCCATCATGTCGGTGCCCAGATCGCCCGAACCACGCTCGGGATTGCCGGCTTGCGCGATCTTGAGGCTGCCCGGGAAGCGCACGAGGGCTTCTTCGGGCGAGTTGCCCCAGGTCTTCGTGAGCGTGCCGAAGCCGCCCATGTTCGAACCCGAGCCCGGGATGTAGAGCACGGTGCTGATGCCGCCGGCGCGCGCCGTGCGGATCTGGTCGTGCTCCATGCCGATCAGGTCGAGTGTGCGGAACTCGGGGTTCGTCGCGTGGACCGTGTCGTTGAGGTCAAAGCTCTCGCTGGCGATGTGGCAGTGCAGCTCGACGAAGCCGGGTACGAGGATCGAGTCGCCGCAGTCGATCACTTCGTAGCCGTCGGGGATCTTGATGTCCTTGCTGCGGCCGATCGCCTCGATGGTGCCGTTGCGCGTGATCACGACACCGTCGAGGATCGGCTCCGACGTGATCGGCAGGATCTTCGCACAGCGGAACGCGTAGCCGGGGCTCGGCAGCCCGCGCGGGCCCCATTTGGCGACCTGGTAGTCCTTCTCGGTCGCCGGGCGGCGCGGGTGCCAGAGCTCGAAGGGAGCTGCTTCTGGTGCGGCCGTCGGGGTTGCTGCGGGCGCTGGCGCCGCCGGGTTGGCCGCCGCGGGTGCGGGTGGCGTTTCCTGCGCGAGCAGGGCTCCCGTGAGCAGGCTGGCGCAGATGCCCGCGGCCTGGAACAGCCAGTTGGATCGAGGGTGCGTCATCACTTGCTCTCCCGGTTGTCTTTGACGACGGTGCCGTTGCAGACGACGAGCAGCACGCGGCTCTGCGGTTCGAAGGGATCGCCGGAGAACACGACGAAGTCCGCATCCTTGCCCTTCTCGAGCGAGCCGATGCGGTCGTCGAGCTTGAACGCCTTCGCCGGCCACAACGTGAGCGCGGCTAGAGCGTCTGCGGGGCTGAGGCCGTAGCGCACGGCGTAGGCCACGTGCAGCGGCAGGAAGCGCGCGCCGGCGCAGTCGTCGCTGCCGAACAGGATCGGCAGGTCGCGGTCGTTGAGGATCGCCGCCGTGTTGAGCAGTTCGCCTTCTTCCTCGTTGACGACGCTCGGGCCGAGCAGGATCGCGGGCTTCTTGCCGTGGGCGATCGAGGCATCGTCGATGAGGTCGGTGACGTCCTGCAGGACGTAGGGAATCGATTCCTTTTCGAGCAGGTCGATGACGTCGCTGATGGCCGGGCCGCGGCGGCAGCGAACGACGAGCGCGGCGCGCTTTTCGATCGCGGCGCGCATCGGTTCGAGGTTCTCATCGACCTTCGGTGCCTTCGGCCGGCCATCTTCGGTCGGCTTCTCGGCGCTGCGGCGCTGTGGTGCGGGGGCGCCCGAGGTCTTGCTCGTGCGTGTGCCCGTGACGTCCTGCTCGCCGATCTGACCCATCGAGAACTTGCCCTTCAGCGTGTCGCCTTCGAGCGTTGCCTCGAGGGTCGAGTTGCCGCGGGCGCCGCCGAACTCGAGCTTGAGCTTGCCACCTTCCCACGAACCACTGCCGATCTCGCGGGCCGGCACGTCGCGGCCGCCGAACGCGATCTTCACGGTGCCGGTGACCTTGGTGCCGTCGAGCTTGAGGTCGAGGGTGATCTTGAGGCGGATCTGGCCTTGGATGTCGATCTCGGCTTCCCAGACGCCGCTCACCGGGTCGGCCACTGGTTTGGCATCCGTGGGGGCCGTCGGGGCTGGCGCTGGCGCCGGCTCGGGCTTCTTGCCCCCTTGCCACTCCGCGAGCGCCTTTTCGTACTTGCGCCACTGTTCGACGTACTGCTTGCCACGTTCGACCTGATCGCGCAGCCCCTTGATCGCGTCGGGGCCGACGGCGTCGTGGGCCATGCGCAGGCCGATGATGCTGCGCACCACCATGCCGTTCTGGTCCTTGGCACCGGTCTTGATCGCGGCGACCCGACCGCTGACCGCGCCGCCGTCCCTGCCCGACACGAACAGGGTCGTGAGGCCTTCGGCGAGTGCGCCAGCAAACATCGGATCGTCAAACGCGATCGCGTCGTGCAGGCGTTGGCCCGGTTGGCCTTGCGGCACGGGCACGCCTTCGCCAGCGAGGCCGAGGTGCGAGAACGCGTCGACGAAGCCGGGCGTCATCACACCGTTGGGCAGATCGACCACCTGGGCGCCGTAGGGAATCGCGAGGTCTTCGCCGACGGCCTTGATGCGGCCGTCCTGCACGAGGATCACGCCATTGCGGTAGACGCGGCCCTGCGCGTCGAGAATGCGACCGCAGCGCACGGCGAGCGCCTGGCTCGTGGTCTTGCGCGCATAGACTTCGCGGCCGTCGATCCAGGTCGCTTCGACCATCGTGCCGATCGCGAGCGGGTCACCACTGAGCACGACGAAGTCGGCGTCCTTGCCTTCGGCGAGGGTGCCGACGCGCGAACCGACTCCGAGGATCGCGGCGGCATCGGCACCAACCGAACGCAGCGCCTTGTCCTTCGGCAGTCCGTTGCGCACCGCGATGCCGACCGCCATGAGGTAGTCGCGCGGTTCGACACCCGCGGCGGGGGCCACACCGACGAGCATGCCCGCGGCCGCAGCCTTGGCGGCGGCATCGAGGCGAAGCTCGGGTTCTTTCTGCAGGCGATCTTCACCGCCCGGGTTCTGCTGGCCAAAACGCACCGGCACGCGGAACGTCGCGCCGACCTTCTGCGCCGCGGCCTGCGCCGCCAGCGGCCCGATCTCCTGCGGATCTTCGAGCACCATGCGCACGCCGAGTTCCTTCTGCAGCTGCAGCGCGCGGCTCACGTCCTGGCTGCGCAGGGCGGCTGCCCGCAGCGGCAGCTTGCCGGCGATCACGTCCGCGAGCGGCGTCTCGTCGTAGCGGTTCTCGGCCGAACCCTGCCCACCGGGGCTCTTGTCCTTGTCGGTCGCGGCGCCAAACAGGGCCCGCAGTTCGGCCAGCACCGAGATGCGCGCGGTTGGCGTCTGGATGCGCGATGCTTCGAGCGGTTCGTCGCTGGTTGGGTGCGGAACGGGCTCGAATACGCGCGGGGCGGCCGTTGCCGCATCGCCGAGGTTGATGCGCAGGCAGCTGTTCTCGTTGAGAACGCGCTCGACGAGGTCGCGGCCGGCGAGCTTCACGACCGCACCTTGCCCGGACACGAGGCGCGAGCGCCCCGGCGAGAGGTAGGCCGTGGTGATGCCGCCTTGCAGTGCGGAGATCCACTTGCGGTCGAAGTCGAACGCATCCACGGCGAGTGCGTCCGGGGTGACCTGGTAGTCCGAGTCGGCGCTGCCGCTGAAGTCCCCATCCACGGCGACGATGCCGGGCATCACGACCTTCTGGGTCGCGTCGATGCGGGGCAGGTCGGCGGGGGGCGTGGCGCTGCCGACGCTGACGACCTTGCCGTTCTTCACGACGAGCCAGACATCGTGCAAGGCGGCGCTGCCGTCGCCAAGCAGGAGGGTGCCACAATGCACGGCGCAGTCACGGGCGACATCGTCGGTCGGCGCCTTGCCAGCTGGCGCCGGCACGCGCAGGGAAGCCGCCGCTGGTGCTTGCGCGGCCAGTGGGGGCATCCCCACGAGCACGGCAACCACCGCGGAGATCAGGGTCGAAGCGGCGGTGCGCATCACTTGGCCTCGTTCTTCTTCTTGTCGTCTTCGCCCGTGCCAGCTGGCTTGTCACCGGTGGCTGGCGCGGCCTTCTCGGCGGGTTTCTCGGTCGCCTTCTCCGCGGCCTTCTCGGGGCCGGCGGCCTTGCTCGCCTTGTTCTGCTCGTCGCCAAACAGATACTGCAGGCGCGGGTCCTTGCTGCGTTCGTAGACCACCTGGCCTTCGAGCACCACGGTGTCGACCCAGCTCGTCGCTTGCAGCGGATCGCCGGTGAGGATCTGCAGGTTGCCGAGCTTGCCCTCGGCGATCGAACCAATCTGGTCCTGCATGCCGAGCAGGCGCGCGGGCACCGTGGTCAGGGCTTCGAGAGCCTGGCGCCGGTCGATGCCGTTGCGCACGCAGGTGCCGAGTTGCCACCACGGGTAGCTGGTCGGGCCGGCAAGGCCGAGCGACAGCGCAAACGGCACGCCAGCGTCCGCCAGCAGCTTCGCCGTGCAGACCTTGCGCTCCTTCTGCGTCTCCTCATCGGTCTCGAAGTACTCGAAGACGTCGTCGAGGATGACCGGCTTGTTGGCCTTTGCGAGCACCGCCGTCGCTTCGTCGATGTTCTGGCCGAGCACGAACATCAGGTCGAGGTTCTGGCCGAGCCGCATCGCTTCGTCGACTTCGGCGACGGAGGGCACGAACAACCAACCCTTGGTCTTCTTGTTCAGCAGGTCGATCGCCGGCTTCTTGGTGCGATCGTACTCCTCGGTCCACTTCTTGTCGGCCGGGATCGCGCCAGCGGCCTGTTCCTTCGCGAACTCGGCCTTGCGGCGATCGAAGTCCGCCATGTATTCGCGAACGTCTTCGAGCGCGCGGCGCAGCTTGCGGATCTGCTGCAGGCGACCGCCGCCGCTGGCCAGCAGCGACATCTTGATGCCGGTGTTGCCCGCCACGGACATGTCCTCGACCGTGCGACCGAACGGGCGCACGACCATGCCTGAACCGCCGAGCAACGTCTGGTTGCCGGGCAGCACGTGGATCGTGCCGACACCATTGCGCAGGCAGTCCTCGAAGTAGACCGAACCCGGATCGATCGCATCGGCGACCGAGAGCCAGGGCACGTTCTGCATGTTCTCATTGAGGCCACGCTGGCCACCCTGCGAGTGGGCGAGCACCCACGTCGGCAGCACGACCTTGTCGCTGGCATCGATGACCTTCGCGGTCCATGGAATCTCGATGTCCGCGGCCTTGCCGACCTTCTGGATGCGGCCGTTCTGGATCAACACCACGCCGTTCTCGATCACGGGGCCGGTGATGGTCAGGATCTTGCCCGCCTTGACGGCGATCTGGTCCTGGGAAGTGGCGGAGAGCGCCAACAGGGCCGCCGTAGCGGCTGGGAGGAGCCTCGAGTTCATCGGGATTCGAGCACGGAGTTGCCGTCGATGTGGACCGACACGGCCGTGGCTGCCGGGTCGAGTGGATCATGGGACCAGAGCACGAAGTCGGCGTCCTTGCCGGCAGCGAGGCTGCCGATGCGGGCGTCGAGGCCGAGTAGCCTGGCCGGAAGAATGGTGACTGCGTCGATCGCCTGCGCGGGCGACAGGCCGGCGCGCACGGCGAACATCGCTTCGCGCACAAGGTCGAGCGCGGCGAGGTTGCTGCCCGTGGTGATCACGAACGGCACGCCGCGCCGCGCGAGCAGGCCGATCGTCGCGTAGCGCGGGTCCGAACCGTCGGACCCGGCGGTGCCAGCCACCGCGGTGGCGCTCGGCGCGCCGAGCAGCACGGTGACTTTGGCCTGCGCCAGTTCGTCGACGACGAAGTGGGCATCCTGCGCCTCATCGAGCACCGTCTTGTAGCCAAACTCGGTGGCGAGGCGCAGCGCGGTGCGGATGTCCTGTTCGCTGCGCGCGGTCGTGAACACCGTCAGTTTGCCTTGCAGCGCGCGCGTGAGCACTTCGCGCCCCGGATTCGCCGTCGGCGGGGCACCGCCGAGCGTCATCTGCATTGCTTCCTTGGCGTCGTAGAAGGCCTTGCGCGCTTCCCAGACGACACCCATGCGCGTGGTCGGGCGGCGGTAGTACATCGAGTCGACGTTGCCACCGCGAATCGCGCGATTGCCCATCGATGGTTCGGCGCCCATGACGAGGCGCAGGCCCGAGTCTTCCTTGAGCACCATCGCCGCCGGATCGCTGCCGAAGGTCTTCACGACGCAGCCGAGGCCGCCGATCACGTTGCGCGTGCCCGGCATGACCTGCACGGCGGTGACGCCCGACTGACGGGCCCTGGCAAACGACTTGTCCTCGGGGTCGAGGCTGTCCTGCACGCGCAGTTGCGGCGTTACTTCACCACTCTGCTCGTTCTGGTCATTGGCGGCGGCGCCGCCGCGGAACGAAGCATCGATGAGGCCGGGCGTGATCGTCTGGCCGCTGCAGTCGACGACGACCGCACCATCGGGAATCGGCGTCGCGCTGCCGCCAACGGCGAGGATCTTGCCGCCAGCGATGACGAGTACGCCTTGTTCGATCGGGGGAGCCCCGGCCGGCAGGATGCGCGCCCCGCGGTAGGCGGTGGTCTTTTCCTGCGCCGCGGCGAACGTCGCGCAGAGGAACAGCACGGGCACACAGCGACCGGCAACACGGGCGAGGGAGCGGTAGTTCATCATTGGCCTCCGGCAGGCGCGGTCGTGGCAGTCGTGGTGCGCACGGAGCTGGTTGCACGCACGGGGCTCGGCGCGTCGCCGACGATGCGTTCGCCCGCGATCCAGGTGCCGAGATGGGTCGTCGAGAGATCGAGAGGATCCCCGGCAAACACGAGGAAGTCGGCGGCGTTGCCTTGGCGCAGCGAGCCGACCGCGGTCTGCTGGTCGAGCAGCACGGCCGGCATGCGCGTCAGGGCCTGCAGCGCGACCTTACGATCGAGTCCGGCGTGCACGGCGAGTGCCGCCGACAAGCGCAGCTGGTCCGGGCGACCACCAAAGCAGAATGGAACTCCGGCTTCGGCGAGCAACGTCGGCAGCCGCAGCTGGGCTTCGCGGGCGTCCGGCGACAGCGTGTCGAGCACGATGCCGGCCTTCTGCTGCACGAGCCGGCTGATGACCTTTTCCGCTTCCCGAGCGCCGACAAACACCGGTGCGAAGCTGAACTCCTTGGCGAGGTCAAGGCCTGCCGACAGCTCGACGAAGGTGTCCGCGTAGACGAACACGCGGCGGCCACCCTGCAGCACCTGGCGCAGCACGGCGGCATCGGGCCCACCTTGCACGCCCGTCCGCGCGGTCGCGAACGTCGTGCGCAACAGGTCCTTCGCGCCCATCAGCGAGGTGGGCTCACGTTCTTGATTGCGGGCCGCGCTGTTGAGCGACAGCACGAGCTGCAGGTTGTCGGAGACCAGCTGGCCCGACTTGAGGCCGGGTTTGACGAGCGCGGCGATGCCGCCAGCGACGTTGCGCGCCGTGGGGGAGAGCGCCACCGAAGTGACTCCCGCGGCGGGCAGCTTCTGCAGCGCTTCCTGCCACGGATCAAACGCCTCCGCCGCACGCAGGTCCGGCGTGAAAGCGAACGAACTCTCGGCGAGGTCGCGTTCCTGGTCCAGCGTGCTCGTCGCGAGCACGAAGCCCGGCACGATGGTCGCGGTGCCGTAGTCGACGACGGTGGCCTTCGCGCGCGCTTCGGCGGGGATCTCGCTGCCGACGTAGGCGATCTTGCCTTGGCGCACGAGCAGCTTGCCGTTGGTGAGCACGGTGTCCGGCGCCACGACGATCGTCTGCGCCTGCACGAGCAGGTCCTGGGCTGCGGCGCGATCGGCGAGCAAGGCCTGGGCGAAGCACACGATCGCCAAGGTGGCGACCGGCCCCCGCAAACGGGAATCCGTGTTCGAACGAAGAGACGGGAACCGGGTGCGCATCACTTTGCCTCGAACTCGTTGTGGCCCTTGCTCATCACAAACAGCACGCGGCAGTCGCTGGCGAACAGCGACCGATCGCAGACGAGCACGTCGGCGAACTTGCCTGCCTGCAGCGAACCAGCATCCTTGGCGATGCCGAGAATCTGCGCGGGCCACAGCGTGATCGCGCGCAGAGCATCTTCGGGATCGAGCCCGCGGCCGATCGCCGTGGCCGCCATCATCGGCAGCAGGCCGGCGCGCCGCGCGCTGCCCGTGGCGATGGCGAACGGCACACCCTTCTGCTGCAGTTGTGCCGGCAGCGCCGCTGGATCGAAGCTCGAATAGAGGTCCGGCATGCTGTTGGGCAGGACTTCGGTGAGCACCACGCTGGCGCCCTGGCGAACGATCTCGTCGGCGATGACGGCCGCGCCGTAGGCCTGCTCGAGCACGAGCAGCGGGATCTCGCTCTTGCGCTGCAATTGCAACGCGGTGCGCAGTTCGTCGGGGCGGTGCGCTTCGATGCGCAACGGGATCTCCCCGTCGAGCACGCGCAGCATCGCGTCTTTGGCGGGGTCGCGCGCGGGAGCCTTGGGGTAGGTGGGGCGCTTTGGACCTTCGTCCTTCTTCTCGGCGGGTTTGTCACCACCCTGGCCCTGGGTGGCCGGCGCTCCGGCTGGTGCGGGTTTGGGGTCTTGCTTGGGCGGGTCCTGTGGCGAAGTCGCGCTGGTGTGGATCTCCTCCGACGTCAGCATCGCCACGATCGCGGCTTCGATGCTCGCCGGGCTTTCGATGGCCTCGCCGCCGCCGCCGCCACCACCTCCGCCACCGGGGCCACCACCGCGGCGGCCACCTGGACCGCGGCCGGGGCGGCCTTCGCCAGCGGGGGGCGCTTCGCCGGCCGGCTTCTCGGGTGCCGTTGCCGGCGCCGTCGCGGGCTTGTCGCCTTCCTTCGGTTTGTCGCCGTCCTTCTTCTTCTGGTGGAAGGCCAGGTACTCCGCGAACTCCTTCTCGTACTTCTTCACCGCTTCGTCAAAGTCCGTCAGCGACTTGCGGTATTCGTCCAGGCCGTCAAACAGGTTGCCAAAGCCGTCGAGCTGTTGTTGCCGCTGCAACGGGTGCGTGGCGCCGGGGCCATTGGTCATGCGCATCGCGAGGCTCGCGTGCTCCTGGCCGGCCCAGACTTCGAAGTCCTTCTCGTGCGGCCGCACGATCACACCCTGGCCGCGCATCTGCGCCGGCGAACGCACGGTGACATAGGCCGTCGTGATGCCGGCTTTGACCAGTTCGTCCTCGCGGTCGCCGCGCCAACGCAGGTCCTCCTTGAGTTGGCTGCCGGCATCCAGGCTGCCGTCGGTGCGCAGCGCCGTGTCCGTGAAGGCGTCGGTCGCCGCGTCGATGAGCCCCGGATAGATGTGGCCGTTGGGGAAGGACCGCACGACGGCATTCTCGGGCACCTGGACTTCGCCCTTCTTGCCGATTGCGACGATGCGCTCCCCGCGCACGACGACGACGCCGTTTTCGATCGCTGGGCCGGACACCGGGTGCACGGTCCCCGCCTCGATCACGAGGGTCTGCCGACGCTGCCGGCGACCGGGGTTGGTCCCTTCCGGTGCGCGGGGCTGGCCTTCCGTCGCCCGGGGCTGGCCTGCGGCGGGTTCGGGTGGCTGCTGCGGTTCCTGTGCCAAGAGTCCGCCGGACCCGAGGGCCGTGGCGAGCAAGGGAGGGGCCGCGACGGCCAGCCAGAGGGAGGAAGCTGCAGGAAATTGCGAACGGAGTATCCGCATGAGCGCGCGTGGGGAATGGGACCGTCGCTGGATCAGAGGGGAGGGCACTTCTACGGAACAGGCCCACCAACCTGCCAACCCTTTTTGGGGTTCGCAGTTGTAAGGGATGCGTATGACCTCCGCTCGTCGTGATCCGCGCGGCTGATTTCCCTCGGCCAGAAGTCGCGCGCGCGACTAGAGTGCGGCGATGGCGCAGAAGACGTTGTGGCTCACCTGGATGGCGGCCGGTGACGGCGCCCCTTCCCCGCAGGGCACCGTCGAGGCCCTGCATAAGTGCGGCTTTGCAGTCACGGGCGCGCCGTGGGTCGATGATCCGAAGGAGTTCGCCTGGACCGAGTTGGCAGAACAGCTGAAGGGCGAGAACGGCCCCGACGTCTGGATCATCGCGGCTCGCACGCAGGATCTCGCCAACGTCGAGCACCGGTTTGGCTTGTCGATGGTGACAGCGATGGTGCGCGCGGACCGCAAGAAGCTCCCGCACATCGCGATCGTCGGCCTCGACGGCATGCCGGCTCAGGGTGGATTGCCCACCCTGCTGCAATCGTGCCGGTTGGTGGACGGCAAGGCCGCCGGTTGGACCGCGAAGCTGCTCACGATGACCCTCGCGCCCGCGACTGCCCCGGCGGAGCCCTTCCGACTGCGGGTCAGCGCCCAGAAGGTGCTCGGGATGTGGCTCGAGGTCGGCCCGAGCACCGGGGAGTGGTCTGGCGCCATGCTGGGGGTTGCCGGCGGGGCCAAGATCTCCAACCACGCGGTTGGCCCGCAGGGTGGCCTGCCGGAGCGCACCGTGCTCGAGTACAAGCTGGAAGGTCTCGAGCTGGAGGTTGGCGGGGACAGTTATGTCGCGTGGGCCGTGCAGAACCGCCTTGCCGCGACGGACTCCTACTATGTGAAGGTGGATGGCACCCCGACCAGGTTGCTGGTCGGGCAGCACCCGGATGTGGATCCGGAGGTCTCGGTCGTCTCGTTCTAACGGCCGGCGGCAGCTTCGAGTGTCGGTTTGCCTGAGCGGGCCCCTGCTAGCTTGCTGGTCCGCTGGAAACCCGTCGCTGAGCCCGTGCGCTCGCAGTGGAACGTCGACCTCGCCATCGATGCGGTCCTCCTCCACAGGTGTTGCTACTGGAAGTACCAGCGCAAGGCTGCCGTGGTGCCGCCAGGCCAGTTCGTTCCGGAGCCGAGCACGACATACTGTCCGACGACCTCCATGCCGAGACTGGCACTCGCAGCGAAGTTGCGCGCGAAGTCGTGATGGGCATAGCCGGCATCGACTCCCGAAGTGCCGGGGATCGCGACACCAACCACACACACGTCGGGCACGAGCACGCAATTGGGGAAGCCGAACGGCGTGAGCTGCAGCGGTTGGGGCGCGGTCCGTAGGCCGAGCGCTAACAGCGACAGCATGCCGGGTTCGGCACCTGAGAGAGTAATGCGGCTTGTGCCAGGAGCGACCTGACGCAGGCCCATGCGGGGCTCGTGCTGAAGGGTGCCGACGCAGCCCGGCTGCACGGTTGCCACGCCCTCGGGGCCAGCCTCGAACATGTACCAGCGGCTCTGGTAGTTGCTGGGTGCGTAGAACGCCCACGCGGACTGGACGACCAATGCGCGCGGCAGCGACGAACCTCGCAGCGGCGGCACTTCAGCGACGAACGAGAAGTTCGACGCAGACACGGTTCCCGACCATGGGCTGAAACGGATCTCGGTGCCATCCCTACCGTTGTAGATACTCGCATAGCCACGAGCCAGAGACGAACCACCGACGGCCCCGCTGAGGGACGTCGCCAGTGGGTCTGGCAGCCCATCCTGGTCGAGATCGACGGTGCCGAGCATGCGCTGCCCGAAGAGGTCCCCAGAGTATCCGGAATACCAGGCCCACAGGCGTTGGCCGGTGGCGCTACTGAAGGCCTGCACAGTGCCCGGAGCAAAGTTGCCGCCGCCGAGCAGGATGTCCATCAGACCGTCGCCGTCGAGGTCGCTAGCACCCGCAACAGCGTCCAGGAAATCGCCGAATCCGAGCACGCGGAGGAGCTGCTGGCCCGTGCGCCCCGAGACGATGTCGGCACCGCTGAGCTGCGACTGGGTCTCGTAAACAGTGACCAAGAAGTCGTCGCAGCCATCGCCGTCGTAGTCGTAGAACGGCGCCAGATACTGCCGGAGCGAACCGGCTGGGGAGCTGACGTGGTACTTCTCGCTACCGTCGTCGTCGTACACGTAGACGATGCCGTACGCGACGTCGGAGACGATGGCCTCCGTGCGCCCGTCGTTGTCGACATCGACTCCCCCGATGACCGAGTAGCCCCAGAGAGAGTTCGGGAGCAGGACCGGTGCCTGTAACGTGTAGAGGTGCTGGAATGTGCGACCGCTGATGGCGTGGATCGACCCTGATCCAAGCCAAACGCCATGGATGAGTAGGTCGGGATAGCCATCACCATCCGCATCTCCGAGGGCGTAGACCTTCTGGATGTCATCGCCTAGCGCAGGCACAATCTGTTGCGGCAAGGTGGATCCATCGGCGCCGGACGCAAACCAGATCTGTGTCTGATACTGCCCCACGCCAATAGGTACGCGCAACGGCAGGGCGATGTCATCGTTCCCGTCGCCGTTCAAGTCATGGACGATAACGGGTTGCCCACCGACCCCCGGCGAACCCTGTCTAGTCCACTGCACATACTGCGCGCTTGCTCCGCCACATGCAAGGCAAGCGAGCAGCAGTGAGCCGATGGCTGACTTCATCATCACTCGAGCTTGACCCACTGCGCCACCGAGGGAATGCCCGCGCTGGAGACCAGCCAGATCATGTAGAGCCCTGGTGGCGCATCGCTCTTCGAAGAAGGTGCAATTGCGCTCCCCGCGGACTTGTGAGCGGAGAACGAGAGGGACACCGCCCGCTGGCCTGGATCCTGTGCATGCGTCCAGGATCCTGGGGATATGAGCACGACCTTTTCGATCGACTGCAGGGCTGGGACCTGAAAGCTGAATCCGAAGCTCTGCCCATAGGTAATCGAAGTTGGCAGCGCCGGACTGGTATCCCAGCGTGGGCGCACCGGGTTGCCGTCGAAGTAGTGAGGTCGGAAAACCTGGTAATCGAAGTTGCGCGTGTTGCCACCGCAGCTCAATACCTCGCCGGACGGGAGAAGCACGGCACAGGAATGGTAGGTGCGACGTGACCCGACGCCACCACTCTCCTCCTTTGCGCAGAAGCGCCACTGGCCGTTCAAGTAGACCTCGGGCCAGAAGTCCTCGCAACCAGGAGCCCCGGCGTGATTGGACTCCTGACCACCGCCTACGGTGAGCAGTGAGAGATCCGGCAGGATGACGGTCTTGTGGAACTTGCGTGGATAGTACATCGCCGGGCCCACCGTCCAAGCCGGCGCCGCTGCCTTGGTGTCGAGCAGCCAGACCGCATTCGTAATCGTTTGCGACATGTGGCCCCAGCCGTTCTGTCCACCGATGGTGACGATGAAGTCCTTCAAGAACGGGGCGAGGTTCGGCATCAACAGCGTCGACGGTTCTTCGAGGAAGAGATGACCCGTCGGCAGTGTGGCAGGCACCGCCCAAGCTGCCGGGCTCATGGCTGGAGTAATCACGTGATCGATCCACGCGGATTCCGTCGGGAATGCGACGGACCACGCGAGTCCGTGGGTGGATGCGCTGTTGAGCGAGAGCTGCGAGGTCAGGTGCAGTCGCGGGTAGTAGAACAGCGAGTTGCCCCCGGCGAGGGCTGGGCCACTGAACAACCCGGCTTGGGTCTGGCCGTTGATCGTGATGCCGGGGCGGCCGTCCCATGAAAAGGTCTGTGACGGCGGCAACAGGTTCGGATCCCAGGTGCGGATGGCCTCGTACGTCTCGGGGCCGTAGTCGTGCGGCGTAGTGACATACCAGTTCGTGGCGTGCTCCCAACGGTCGACGCCACCCGCGATGATCACAGTATCCGCGTTGTCAGCGAGGCGGAGGACGGAAGGGTACCAGCGACGTTGACGCAAGTGCATCAGCGGATTGGGCGACGCCGTTTCCCTGAGCACGGACCAGTGGTTCGTGTTCCCCGCAGCCCACGGGTCGAACAAGCACACAAGCTTGCTGCCTGAGTAGTAGAGGTTGGCGTTTTCGCTCCAGTCATCACCACCGGCGACGAGCAGCTTGCCGTCGCGCAACCAGCAGTGGCCGCTGCAGAACAGACCTTGGAAGCCGCGCGGGAACCCAGGAATTGGCCCGGGGACGCGCGCGAGCGGGGCCTCACTTTCCGGGATAATGAACTGGCCGAGTTGGAACGTCTGGGCGATCGGGTCGACGATCGCATAACGCTGCACGTAGTCGCCGTTGGCGTTGACGGCGCACACAGGAAGGCTGCCGCTGTCATCCCAGACCAGCACCTTCCCGCCGTTCGGGTTGCTGGCGCGTGTCGGGTCCGACGGAATGAGGCATGTGTGGATCGCGTTGAACCCTGGCGGCGATCCATTGGAGCAAGGGTGGTTCAGTGGGTGTGAGAAGGCCGGCAACCAGGATCCCAGCAGTTGGCTCCCCGCTGGAGGGGCGGGCACCACGCCACTTTGGCAGCCCTGCAACCCGACGCCAACGGTCACATCAGGACAGGACAGGACAGGACAGGACAGGACAGCCGCCAGCAGGCTCCCTATCACGAGTGACTTGCTTCCCATGGGACTCCTTGTTCGAGGGAGAACAGAGGGGAGCACCCAGTTCCGATTCCGTCAAGCCCCCGAGTGGACTGCATGGACCACGCGGCAACTTCCTCACGGCCTTGGCCGTACCGACAGCCTGTCGGCGGCGTGATCCGGCAGGGCTTCTACTCAGGTTCTACCCAACCACCCGCAGGGCTTCAGCCCCGCAATTTGGCTGGCATGGACATCGCGCCAGCATGTCCGACGAGGAACGCCGAAGTCCCCCGCAGCGCCACAAGCTTGCCATCAGTTCAAGGCAGGCGAACGCGCGGCGGTGGCGGCAGCGGGGGTGGGGCGATCGCAACCTCGACGAGCAGGCCGTCGTGATCGCTCAAGGCGACCTTGGTCCCTGGCTCGTCACCGATGCGGACTTCACCACGGATCGTCAGTTCTTCGACCGGCGTAAACCGGTAGCCGCCACCAGACGAACGCGCGAACACGTGATCGTAGCCCCAGCGCCGCTGCAGCATGGGTTCCCAACGCATCACGTCGTGCAGGTGGTCCGAATCGCGGCCGCCGTAGCCGCAGTTGAAGTCGCCGAGCAACAGGGACGGCACGTTGGGCGGGGTGGCGCTGGTCGCAAAGCTCGTGTACTCGCGGACCTGGACGAGGCGGTGGGCGCGCAGTTCTGCGCCGCCGAGGTTGCAGATCATGTGCGTGTTGTAGATGTCGAGCAGTTCGCCGGGGGCCACTTCGAGGCGCGCGAGCCCGACGCCCTTGCCTGCCCACCAGTCGCCGCCGGCGGTGTCGAGCATGGCGCCGTTCTTGGAGTAGCGCCGGAAGAACGCCTCGCGGATCGGGAACCGGCTCAGGGTCCAAAGGCCACTGCCAACCGTGCCGCTTGGATAGTCGATGGCGTGTTCGATGCCGATCCCGCGCAGGGCGTTGGCGACGATCGCCACGTCACCGGCAACGAGTCCCTCTTGCAGGCAGACGACATCGGGGCGCGCGGCGACCAGGGCCGCGGCGATCCCGGCCATGCGTTCGGCCCGGTTGCTGGACAGCCAATACAGGTCCTTGATGTTCCAGGTGACGACGCGCAGCGTGCGCGCGGTCGACCAGGCGGCGGGTGGCTTCTGAAAGAACTCGCTCGCCGCGTAGTCGCTGCTGCGGCCAAAGCGCAGCAGGCTGCATGCGGGCAGGATCGCCAGCAGGCCCGTCATGGCCCAGATGGCTAGCCTCCATATCGGGCCATGACCGACGCGCATGCGCGGGAGCTTATCGCCGAGGCAGGGTGAGCCAAGGGGCGCGTCCCACTAGGATGGTGCGCTGCAATGCCCACCGCCAACCGCGGCTCTTACCGACAAGGCCCCATGCTCAAATCCCGGACGTCGACGTTGTTTGCCCTCGCAGTGCTGTTTGCATTGCTCGGTCCGTGTCGTGCGCAGCAGGACAAGGTTCCCGAAGGATTCACGCGCCAGGACCAATTGCGTGGATCGATCACCGAGGAACGCGCGTGGTGGGATCTGTTGCACTACGACCTTGCGCTGCAGGTGATGCCCGCGACGAAGAGCCTCCAAGGAACCAACCAGATCACCTTCAAGGTGCTGCAGGCCGGCGATCGCATGCAGATTGACCTGCAGCCGCCGTTGAAGATCTCGCGAGTCACCTATGGCGACAGCGAGTTGCAGTTCGAGAGCGAGGGCAAGGCGCACTGGATCAAGTTCTCGCAGGAGCTCACGGTCGGCGCCGAGCAGAAGATCACCGTGCACTATGAAGGCCGTCCTCGCGAGAGTACGCGGCCACCGTGGAGCGGTGGGCTGTCCTGGAAGAAGGATGAGCAGGGGCGCGATTTCATCGCCACGACGTGCCAGGGCATCGGGGCGAGCATCTGGTGGCCGTGCAAGGATCACGGTTATGACGAACCGGATCGTGGCATGGACATGCGGATCACGGTGCCCGAAGCGCTGACGGCGGTGTCGAACGGCCGGTTGCTGGCGACCACTCGCGATGAGGCCAACAAGACGCGCACGTTCCACTGGCGCGTCGTGAATCCGATCAACAACTACGGCGTCAATGTCAATATCGGCCACTACGTGTCGATGGACGGCGAATATGCGGGCGAAGGTGGCAAGCTGGACTTGCAGTATTGGATGCTCGATTACCAGCAGGAGAAAGCGAAGAAACAATTTGTCGAGGTGCCGCGCACGCTCGCCGCATTTGAACACTGGTTTGGCAAATACCCGTTCTACGAGGATGGCTACAAACTCGTCGTCGTGCCGTATCTCGGCATGGAACACCAGAGTTCGGTGACCTACGGCAACGGCTTCCAGAATGGCTACAGCGGCCGCGATCTGAGCAATACCGGCGTCGGCATGAAGTTCGACTTCATCATCGTGCATGAGTCAGCGCACGAGTGGTGGGGCAACAACATCTCGATGAAGGATGCGGCCGACATGTGGATCCACGAGAGCTTTGCGAACTACGCCGAGAACCTCTTCGTCGAATACCACTTCACCGAGAAGGAGGCGCAGGATTACGTGATCGGCTGTCGCGCGTTGATCCGCAACGATGAGCCGATCATCGGCACCTACGGTGTGAACAAGTCGGGCTCCGGCGACATGTATTACAAGGGCGGCAACATGCTGCACACGATGCGCCACGTCTTGCACGATGATCAGAAGTGGCGTACGGTGCTGCGCGGGCTCAATCGCGAGTTCTGGCACAAGACCGTCGGGACCGCGGAATTCGAGGCCTACATGAGCCGCGAATGTGGCGTCGACTATGGCCCCATCTTCGCGCAATACCTGCGTGCGAAGGACCTCCCGGTCTTGGCCTACGAGGCGAAAGACAAAGTCGTCGCGGTGTGGTGCGAGAAGGTTGTCCCGGGCTTCCGCATGCCGGTTCTCCTGAAGGTCAACGGCGTGGAGCAGCGGGTGACCGTCAGTGCCGAGCCGCAGGAACTCGCGATCGAAGGGGCTTTGGCGTCCTTCGAACTGGATCGCAACTTCTACATGAAGTTGCGCGCGAAGTAGGCGATTGCGCTACTTCGCCGCCGGCTCCGGCTCGGCGGGTTTCGGCGTGGTCTTCGCCGCGTTCGCCGCGCGCTTCTTGCTGTCGAAGAAGTCAAACACGCTGGCGATCATCTTCGCATTGCGCGCGATCGACGTGACATGGTCGCCGCCGGCGATCTCCTCATAGCGGTAGTCCATTTTCAGCTTCTTCATCTCCTCGACCCATTTGCGGACGGTGGCCACCGGGACCATGCGGTCCTTGTCGCCCATGACCAACTGCACGGGGAGATGTTTGATCTCCTGCAGGCGCGAGGTCTTGTCATCTAGTGCTGGCGCCAAGGGTGCCAATGCCGCCCAGAGATCTGGGAACCTGGTCGCGAGATGGATGGTGCCGGCGCCGCCCATCGAGTGCCCCATCAGGTAGATGCGGTTCTCATCGATGGAGAACTCCTTCTTCACGATCTCGAGCACGTTCATGACGTCCTTCTGGCTCAGTGCCCCGAGGTTGTCAGGATCCTGCTTGGTGCCGAAGAATGGGCCTTCCTTGCCGTCGCCGCGGCTGCCGTACCAGCCCCGGCTGTTGTAGCCATACGGCGCCACGACGATGTAGCCGCGCTTCTCCGCTTCGTCCGTGATGCCCTCGTAGCCGATCACCTGGTGCGGTGTGCTGCCGAGGCCGTGCAGCAGCACGATCAGCGGCGTCGCCTTCTCCTTGTCGTACGACTTCGGCACATAGAGCCGATACTCGATGTCCTGTTTGGCGTCCTCGAAGAAGTAGGAACGCTTCTCGGCGCGCTCCTTCTGCTGCGGGGCGGCCGTGAGGCTCGCGCTAGCGAGCAGGAGTGCGAGCAGGCCGAGGGCGAGGGTATGGAGGCGGGTAGCGACGGAGTGCAATGCGTTCTCTCCAGAATGGGGAACAGGGACGGCGCGCAGGATAGTCGATGTCGGCGGAAAGTGGGGCACTGGGGCGGTCGCGCATTCACTGCGGCGCACTTGTCGGAGTTGACTAGCCGCTGCGCACCGGGGATCGTCTTTCGGCGCGTTCGGCGGTGCCCGAACCGCGCCAGGTGACCACTATGCAACTGCGCTTCCTCGTCGACGATCTTTCCGGCAGTGCAATCGCTGCCCTATTGCGCCTTCATTTGGACGAGATGCACCAGTGGTCGCCGCCCGGGAGTGTGCATGCGATGCCGATCGAACGGCTGCGCGCCCCCGATGTGACCTTCTGGTCTGCGTGGGATGGCGCCGAGTTGGCGGGGTGCGGGGCGCTGAAGCGACTCGATGCCGGGCACGGCGAGATCAAGTCCATGCGCGCCGCGCCGGCATATCGCGGGCGCGGTGTGGGCAAGGCCATCCTGCTGCACCTGATGGCGGAAGCGCGGGCGCGTGGTTACACGAGGCTCAGCCTTGAGACCGGACGGCCCGCTGCGTTCCTGCCGGCGCGGCAACTCTATGAAGCGCACGGTTTCGTCGAGTGCGCGCCCTTTGCCAACTATGTGCTCGATGACTTCAGCATCTGCATGACGCGGCAACTCTGACGGCAACCGATGGGATTGCTAGGAGAACGTCTTGGCCACGTCGGGGTCGGAGGGCCTTCTTGTGGCGTCTGGGGGCTCAGAATGTGAGGGGTACGCGATTGCGAATTCGAGCCCACAAGGCGGTGCCAA
The DNA here is from genome assembly GCA_020851075.1 of Planctomycetota bacterium. GTDB lineage: Bacteria > Planctomycetota > UBA1135 > UBA1135 > UBA2386 > JADZDL01. The sequence goes on from JADZDL010000313.1 coordinate 27,316, forward strand.
ACCCGGTCATATAGACGGCGGCAAAGGCGGGACCGTGGGTCGCCAGCAGGGCGTCGGGAAGGCCGGTCGCGAAGTAGATGGCCCCGGCAAGGCAGCCCAGTCGCAACACGATTGCTACACTCTGCGCCCAGGTCGCGAGCCCCATGACGAACGCCATGTATGGCCAGAGACCAAAGCTGGGCCAGGACTGCTGGAGTGCGGTCACACCTAGGTAGGCTGCCGCGGCCGTCAGTCCGCCAAGGAAGAGCGTTGTGCGTCCGAGGTAGAAGCGGCTCCAGGAGTGCAGCTTGTAGTGGAGGATTGCGATGACCACCCCGAACAGTCCGAGGGCCAACCAACTGGAGTGGTAGAGCAGGTGTGTCAGCGCGACGTAGCTGCGCTCCCACTCCATATCGCGTTGCGTCCATCGCACATGGGAGAGGACCTGAGTCCCTTGGATACGCATGTGTGCAAGGGCCGTAACACTGGCCGCCAAGGCTACCAGGGTGATGGGGAGCACAAACCGGGCAGGCCGGATCCGGTTGGAGCCGGCGTTGCGATGTGCCGGACGCGAGTCGTGCGGCGAGTGCGGTGCAGGTGCGGGGCGGGGCCTGCGCATCCGGGCGACCGAAGGGCGGTCCACTCGCATATAGTCTCGGTCGTAGAGTCCCATGGGGTACCTGTTGGCGATTCGGTTCGTTCGGTCTGCTTAGTTAACGAGCAGAACGATGCCGGCATGGAGACGTTGCAGGGTCTGTAGACGGCGCAGCAGGTTTCGCGTGGCATTGGGGAACGGCAGTGGTAGGCTGCCACCGCATTGGCGTAGCGGCCGGGCGAGAACTCAGCAGGACTCCCTTGGGCTGCTTGCATTTCGGGGCGTGGTGCCGGCCGGCGGTAGTTGGCACTCGTCCGAGGCTTCCCCCCCGTCTTTTCGAGTCATGTACCCAAGCAAGTTGATCGTCTGCGCTTTTCTGGTCGCCCTGCCCGCCTGCAAGGTTGGTGATTCTCGCACCTTGGACACCAGGCGGGATCTCTCCGGATTGGACGTAGCCTACTTGGAGTCCAAGACGCTTGAGTTTCACGACGAGGACCTGGAGAACGCTGGCGCCGAGATGATTGGAGCGCCGTTCTGGTTTGCACCGGTGGTTGGCCTGAGCTTTCGGATGGCAAACGCCGAGTATCGCGGCAGCGTCAAGTTGGTTGGTGGGGGAGAGGGCGAGGAATCGGACGCAGAGACCGTGGGTAGTCGGTCCGGCTATTCGTACGAGGAGTATGGCGTACTGGGGCTAGGTCTAATGGCTTCGGCCGATGGTGCCACGTGGGATGCAGAAGGATCCCTGCAGAGCCGATGGGAGAGTCGCACCGTGGGATGGGGTCTTCTCTACCAAGGAGAAGTCAAACAGGACGGTCAGGGCGTTCGCAGAACCAGCGAGTTCCTTGGCGGACTGTTGGGCTATCTTGAAAGCGAGGACCGCGGCTATCTGGAGATCCTCTGGATCCCCTTGCCGTTCTTCCGGCTCTAGTCCGGTGTGCCAGGAGGGTGACGGCCTGTTGCGGGCCTCTTACACCCGAGGCCTTATGAGCGGGGTTTGCACCTCTATTGGCGCAGCACCAGATCCTGCGCACCTTCCAACTTCGGCGCCAACGACGCAGTTTCGAGTCTGCGCAGCCATTCGATGGCCATCGTGCCGTCGGCGTTCTTCATGTCATTGGCGCCGATGCGAACGCGGGCGCGCACTTCGCTGCACGCCGCCACGGCCTGCATTGTACGTTCGTCGAGCAGCCATGGTGCGCCGGTGCGTGCGGTTGGATCGCCGGCCGGGATCTGCTTCATTGCGAGTTGCTGCCATTCTCCCTGGCCCTTGCCCTCGATCGTGTATTCAACCCAGGTGAACGCAGCGTCGCGCGGTTCGGCCATCCACGTGGAGAGTTGCCAGGTGTCGCGGGCGCCATCCGGGCGTGGTTGCAGCTTGATGCGGAAGTTCCCTTCGCGAATGCGCCGCGAGAGCTCGAAGGGGCTCAAAGCAGGGTTGCGGATCTGCGCTTTGGTAAACACCACTGCCTGGCCTGCATAGAGGCGGTGGTAGTCGTAGGTGATCCGGAAGTAGCCGCCGTCGCCCCAACTCGTTCCCCAGGAGTTCTTGGCCAGAAAGCCGCGGTCGTCATAGCCGACGAGCAGCACCGCGTGGCCGCCATAGTCGCTGTCCTGCCCGAGGCGCTGCGTCTTCAGCGCGCCGGTCTGCACGGCGGTGGTGAACGCTTCGCCGCGCTGCATACACTCGATCATGGCCGTGTTGTAGTCCTGCCACGTGGCTCCATCGCGCGAGAAGCGGGCCATCATGCCAGGGTGCACGAACACACGTTTGCCATCCGGGCCGGCGTTGCCGACCGTGCTGAGCTTGCTCCAGCTCGGGCCGTGTACGGCGTAGCCGACGGGGATCGCGAGAGTGCCGGCCGCCAGCAACTGTTGCAGCCTCTTTTCGTCGCGCGTGGCGGTGGCATCCAACACGGTGCAGTCGGCGGCGGCAAAACCGTACTTGCCATAACCGTCGCGGATGCTCTCGAGAGCGGCGGGTGGCACGTGTGCGAGTTCGAGGTACCGCTTCAGGTCATCGGGCACGCTCGCCGCAGCGCGCTTGGGGTCCGGGTCATAGGGCAGGAAACTCTCGGCGCAGGTGCCAAGGACCTCGAACAGCGCCAGGTACTTGTCAAACAGGTCACCTTCGCCGAGTTCGGCTCGCTGGCCATACTTCTGCAACCACTGCACGCAGTCGTTCTGGTGGAGCTTGAGGGTTGCGTAGAGCAGCTGTTCGCTGAGGTCGCCGGGAAGGCCCGGGAAGGTCTCCAGCGCCCCGCAGATGGCAAAAGCCGCACAGGTGCCACGATTGCCCTGGTCCTTCACGGGCGACTGCGACTTGCGCCAGTCGACTTGGGCCGTGGCTCCACACGCAAGCGTGGCTCCACAGGTAAGCAGGGACAACACTAGGCGAATGCGCGTGAGCATGCCGTGATCATGGCGTGCGGAACGCCGTGCGCCAGACCTGCGGGGCCGGCGGTGCTCGCGACTCAATCGCCTCGTATGGCGTCCTTTGGCCCTGGTGGCGCGGTCGGGTCCTTGCCAAGGCGCCGTACCAACGCTTCGCGCAGCAGCCATTCGATCTGCCCGTTGAGGCTGCGCATGTCGTGTTCGGCCCAGCGCCGCAGCTCTTCGAGCAGCGGCGCGGGCAGGCGCAGCAGGAACCCTTTCTTGTCTTCGGCCAAGGCGACTACCCGTAGAGCGTGCCTGCGTTCACGACCGGCTGCGTGCCGCGCTCGCTGCACAGCACGACGAGCAGGTTGCTGACCATCTGCGCCTTGCGTTCCTCGTCGAGGTCGATCACGCCGTTGGACTTCAGTTGTTCGAGCGCCATCTGCACCATGCCGACGGCACCTTCGACGATGCGCGTGCGAGCGTCGATGATCGCTTCGGCTTGTTGGCGCTGCAGCATCGCGCCGGCGATCTCGGGCGCGTAGGCGAGGTGGCTGAGGCGCACTTCGAGAACCTCGATGCCGGCCATCTGCAGCCGTTGGGTGAGTTCCTTCTGCAGTGCGATGTTGACGGTTTCACTGCTGCCGCGCAGGGAGACCTCGGTGTCGTGCGGTGTGTCATAGGGGTGCAGCGAGGCCATGTGACGCAGCGCCGATTCGGTTTGCACCTGCACATACGACTCGTAGTCCTCGACGTCGAAGGCGGCCTGCGCCGTGTCGCGAACGCGCCAGACGACCACGGCGCCGATCTCGATCGGGTTGCCGCGCAGGTCGTTGACCTTGAGTTTGTCGCTGTTGAAGTTGTGCGCGCGAAGGCTCACGACGCGGCGCGTCGAGAAGGGGTTGACCCAGAAGAAGCCGTGGGAACGCAGCGTGCCCTTGTAGTCGCCAAACAGCACCACGACCTTGCTCTGGTTGGGGTTCACGAGCACGAGGCCGCAGAAGGTGAGGATCGCGCTCACGATGCCAATCACGCCGAGCACGATCACCACGATGCCGAGTGCATCGGGGCCACGGTGGGTCATCGAGGCGCCGATGGGGATCGCGGCGATGCCGCCCACCAGCAGGAGGATGCCCGCGAACAGGCGACCGAGGCCGCTGCCGGGGCTGGAGTAGAGGATTTCGCGCGACGGTTGGTTCATGGCTGGTGCTATTGGAATGATATCATTCCGATAGCGCCAAGTGGGCAAAGTCCTGCAACGGCCTGTCGCGGGGTTTCTACATTTCCTCTGGTGTCACATTTCGTGACGATCTGGCGAGAACGGCAAGGCGCCCAGGAAGCGCCGGCCGTAGGCCTTCGTCCGCACGCGCGGGTCGAGGATCACGACCTTGCCACGGTCGGTCTGGCTGCGGATCAACCGGCCGAAACCCTGGCGGAACTTCAGGATCGCTTCGGGCAGGGAATGGTCGGCAAACGGGTCGCGGCCTTGCGCGCGCAAGGCTGCCATGCGCGCTTGCGTGAGCGGGTGGCCAGGGCTCTGGAACGGTAGGCGCGTGATCACGAGCAGCGTGAGGGCATCGCCGCGCACGTCGATGCCTTCCCAGAGGCTGTCCGTGCCGATCAGCACCGAAGAGGGTTGCTCGCGCTTCTGCTGGAGCAGGCGCGCGAGCGGTGCTTCGCCCTGCACGAGCAGTTCGATGTCGTGGTCGCGCAGGGTCGGGCGCAGGGCCGCCGAAACGCTGCGCACGAAGTCCCACGACGTGCAGAGGATGAGGGCGCGGCCGCCGTTCTGGAGCAGATGGCGCAGCGTGCGCTGGATCACTTCGTCGCGGAACGTGCTCGCCTGTTGCGATGGATCTGGCATCGCTTCTTCGAGAATGAGCTCGACTGCGCGGTCGTAGTCAAATGGGGAACCGAGGCGCACGGCGTCGGCTTCGTCGATGCCGAGTTGTCGCCGTAGCCAGCCAAAGTCGGCATCGTCGCCGGTGCCGACGGTTGCGCTCGTGAGGATGCAGGTGGGGCCGTTGGTGAACAGGTGCTGGCGCAGCGCCTGGCTCACATCGAGGGGCGCACCACACAACAAGGCGCCGTGTCGCGACGGTTCGATCCAGCGCACGAGTGGTGTCGGGGCCTCGGGATTCGGCACGCAAAGCGCCCGCAGCATCGCACACAGCGAATCGAGGCCGTTCGCGCGCGCCTGCAGTTCCATGCGCGCATCGAGTTCGTCGGTGCGAACCGCGGCCGTTGCGAGTTCCATGCTGAGGGCGCGCAACACGGGCGACAACGGCTCGTCGATCGCTTCCTGGTGCAACGCCAGGCCTTCACGTTGGCCGCTGCTGCGCAGGCGATCCTCGATGTTGGCGAAGAACGCTTCGTTGTGTTGATGCGCCTCCTCCCAAAGGATGTGCGCGGCGGGACTGCCGTGGCGGGCGAGCATGCTCTTGTCGCTGCGGCGACCGTGGATGCGGCGCAGATGCCAGCCGATCGTGCGGGGCCCCACGCGCAACCCGAGGCTCTCGGTGGCCGTGCGTTCGAGGTGGTGGGCTTCGTCGAACACGACCACCCGATGCGCTGGCAGATACGACGCGCCGGCCATGCGCAGTGCGAGGTCCGCGAAGTACAGCGCGTGGTTCACGACCAGCACCTGCGCCGATTGCATGCGGCGGCGAGCGCGTTGCCAGTGGCAGTGATCAAAGTGCTTGCAGGCGCGCTGCAGGCAATTGCCGTGTTCGGCCTGCACTTCCTCCCAGACTTCGGGCAGCGGCTGGAAGTCGAGGTCCTGGCGCGTGCCTTCTTTGGTGTGCAGTGACCAGTCGACGATGCGGCGCAGCTGGCTATGGCGTTCGGGATCTTCGAGCAGGTGATGTTCGCGCTCGGCCATGTGCATGCGGCGCAGGCACACGTAGTTGTTGCGGCCGATTGCTGTCACCGACGACCATTCAAACGGCAACACCGCGTGCAGGAACGGCAGGTCCTTCTGGTCGAGTTGTTCTTGCAGCGCGATCGTGCGCGTCGAGATCACGATCGGGCCTTCCCCTTGGTGGCTGTCAGCATGCACTGCGGCAGGCAGCAGGTAGGCAAACGACTTGCCCGTGCCGGTGCCCGCTTCCGCGATCAGGTGGCGATGCGTCTGCAGCGCGCGTTCGACCGCGCTCGCGAGCTGGACCTGTTGGGGTCGCACCTCGAAGTCCGGCAGGCGGCGCGCGATGGGGCCTTCAGGGCCGAGCAGCGACAGGACGCTGCGGTCGATCTCGTCGGTCACGAAGACCTCGGGTCGAGGGCGCGGGGTGGAGAGTTCACAGGCAGGAAGTCGAGCGGCAGCAGCATGCGATTCCACTGCGGAAGTCGACGATCGTGCAGGACCGGCATCGGTTCAAACCAGCCCGTATGTTGCTGTTTGTGCAGCCGCATGCCGAGTTCGCTGTGCAGGCGGACCCAATGGCGGCTCGAACGCAGGTGCGCTCGGTGGTCGCGAAACTCGAAACGCACCGAGAGCATCTCGGGCAGCACGAAACGAACCGGGCGCACGTGGGTGACGTTGCCCACCGAAACGTCGCCGTTGACGAGCACCTGCCAGAGCTGGAACACGCCCGCCACCCAGCCGAGCAGCAGCAGCAGGCCGGGCATGACGACCGCGCCGAGCCAGTTCCCGGGCTTCAACCAGCCGCGTTCGAGGTGCAGCAAGGTGCCCTTGATGCGGTTGCGGTTGGGTTCCAGGGGCAGCAGTTCGACCTCGACGGGATCCCCTTGGTGGAGGGCTCCCACTTTGGCAAAGGAGGTGCCGGAGAGGTGCAGATCGCGGAAGACGAACGTGTAGTGCACTGCCTGCCGCTGGACGTGGTCGGGCCACTCGATTGGCGTACCGTTCGCTTCGAGAACTGGCTCCTCCACTCGTTCCACGACGCCGGCCACGATCGTCGCGGGCCCGAGGTTGAGGCGTCGTTCGTCGCTTGGTTTCGCCCCGGCGGCAAGGAACAGCATCCAACTGGTGAGGCCGCCGGTGATCACGCAGAGTGCGCCGAGAAAGAACAGCGGCCAACGATGCGCGAGCAGCGGCCGCAGGCGAATTCGCCGCGGCGCCGTCGGAATGCTGCGCACCTCATGCATCATGGCCAGAAGCGTAGGCGGCCGGGCCGGTGCGCAACAGTCGCGGTGGTCCGGAAGGCACCGGCGCGCTGGCGCTGCGTGACGGAGTGCTTTCAGTCCTGGTCCTCGGGACCGGCCTGCCGTGCGGCGGCAAAAGCTGCGGCAG
>JADZDL010000314.1 GCA_020851075.1 Planctomycetota bacterium
GATGGCAAGGGCGCCAAGGTGGTCGGCAAGTTCGGGCACTTCACCGACGCCGAACTGCTCAACAAGGCCGCCGCGTTCTACGGCAAGCTCGGCCAGTTGTGCGCCGCCTACCCGATGCCGGATGGCTACAAGTCCGGCGAGATGGTGCAGAAGGTCAAACTGCCCGCCGCGGGCATGAAGCTCGGGCTGTCGATGAAGAAGCACGCGGTGTTTGGTGTCATCACTTCGACCTGGCAGTAGTTGGGGACGCGGAGTCGCTGGGGCCTGACAGGTGCCAGGGGGCAGTGACCCGGGGGCCGAGCCCGGGCTGGCCGTCTGCGCCATACTGCGGGCGTGCCTTCCGGCCGTTGCGTAGGTAAGCTCCTCGCCCCATGTTGGACATCAAGGTGTTGCGTGAGAACCCCGATGCCGCGCGCGCGGGGGCGATCAAGAAGCGTCTCCCGGACCGGGCGCAGGCCGTCGACCGGGCCCTCGCCATCGATGCCGAGTTGCGGGCGTTGACGCCCAAGCTCGATGGCATGCGCGGCGAGCAGAAGAACGCGAGCAAGGCGCTTGGCAAGTTGTCTGCCGCCGAGCGCGAGCCGTTCCTGCAGAAGCAGAAGGAGCTCAAGGCCGAGATCGGCGTGCTCGAGGAGCGCGAGAAGCAGCTCGAGGCCGACCTCAAGCAGCAGCTGAGCCTCGTGCCCAACATCCCCGACGAGGATGTTCCGGAAGGCAAGGACGACACCGAGAACCAGGAGACGAAGCGCTGGGGCTCGGTGCGCGACTTTGGCTTTACGCCGAAGGGGCACGACGAGATCGCCGAGGCGCAGGGGTGGCTCGACACCAAGCGTGCGTCGGACATGGCCGGCTCGCGCAACTACTTCCTGTTTGGCGACCTCGCGCTGCTGCACGACGCGGTTCTGCGCTTTGCCGTCGATCTGCTCGTTGGGCGCGGTTTCACGGCGGTTGACCCGCCGTTGCTCGTGCGCGATGCGGCGATGTTCGGCACCGGGTTCTTCCCGGGCGGCGAAGAGCAGACCTACCGCGCGGAGAAGGACGAGCTGAACCTCATCGGCACGGCCGAAGTGCCGGTGACCTCGCTGCACAGCGGCGAGATGCTGGCCGAAGACCAGCTACCCAAGAAGTACGTCGCGCGTTCGATGTGCTTCCGCCGCGAGGCTGGCACCTACGGCAAGGACCAGCGCGGGCTGTATCGCGTGCACCAGTTCCAGAAGGTCGAACAGGTCATCGTCGACATCGCCGACAAGGCCCGGTCGATTGCGCACCATCACGATATCGTGAAGAACGCCGAAGACCTGCTGCAGGCCTGCGAGCTCCCGTACCGCATCGTCGCCGTCTGCGGTGGCGACCTCGGCGTGCCACAGGCGATGAAGTACGACATCGAGACGTGGATGCCATCGCGCGGCAACTACTGCGAGACGCACTCGGCATCGCGTTTCTACGACTACCAGGCGCGCCGCCTGAGCCTGCGCTACCGCCCCAAGGACGGTGGCAAGGTCCTGTTCTGCCATACGCTGAACAACACGGTCATCGCGAGCCCGCGTGTGTTGATCCCCCTGCTCGAGAACCACCAGCAGAAGGATGGCACCGTGCGCTTGCCGCAGGTGCTGCGCCCGTACCTCGGTGGGCGCGAAGTGCTCGGGCGACCGATCTGGTAGGGGCGGGCCCCGTCGAGGCGGCCGGCACGTTGGCCAACCCGAGCTACTAGTTGCCGCGGCTGCCAGTGCCGCCGAACAAGCCGCCAGCATTGCCGCCGCCAGCGCCGCCACCGCGCAGCAGATCGCCGAGGTTGAAGCCGGGTGGCAAGCCACCTGCGGGTGGGGTGCCGCGGCCACCGCCAGCACCCTGGCCACCCTGCCCGCGCGTCGCACCTCGTTCGCCGGGCACCTGGCCCTGGCCACCCTTGCCGCGGCCGCCGGGCATGGCCTCGCCGCCCTTGCCGCCGACGTTGACCTGCTGACCCCCGGGTCGAGCGACCGTGCTCGGGTCGCCGATACCGGTTGGACCAGCACCGCCAGCGCCGCCGGCTTCGTTGCCCTGCTCGACTTCTGGCTCGGGGGGCAGCACGGGCAGCAGCGCTTCTTCGGCGCGTAGGGACATCGAAGCGTCCTTGTCGAGCACGAAGTGCCGCACGTAGGTCTTCTCGGCGCCCTCGAAGTCATCGACCTCGACGTCGTTCACGACGTTGCTGCTGCCGCGGCGGCGTTCGATCGTGAACTCGATCTTGATGCGTCGTGGCAGGGAGTCGTCGGTCGAGCTGTTCCACTCCAGCAGCGGTTCGGCTTCGTTGCCGAGCGTCTTGAAGTAGGTGATCTTGAAGCTCTTGATGCGATCGTGCACGAGCTGGAACGTGCCCTGCGTGAGGATGTCGCGGTCGACCATCGGGTCTTCGCGGCGCCACAGTTCCATGAGGTCGCGGTACTTGGGGTTCTGCTTCAGCCAGTAGCCGACTTCGCAGACCGTCGGTTTGCGCGGTTGGTTGTGCGAATCGAGCACATACCCGACGGCATGCGTCGTGGTGAGGAAGTCCATGCGGTCGGCCTCGAAACTGCCGACGTCCATGTCGCGCCCGCGGAACACATCGTTCTTGCCGATGTTGAACGTCCACAGGCCGCGCAGGTCGCGTTCGATGAGGTTCAGGATGCGCGGGCCGGCTTCGGTCGATTCGGTGAGTTCTTCGACAACTTCGCGGGCTTCGAGCAGCACGCGGAACGTCGTGCCCACCGTCATCATCACGGTGGCCGTGATCGCGATGGCGAGCATGACTTCGATCAGCGTGAAGCCCGCCTCTTGCTGTGGTTGCTTCTTCATCACTTGGCTCCGCCGTTGTTGCCGCCTGCGCCTGCGCCCGCTCCTGCACCACTGCCGCTTGCGGCCGGGGTCTCGCCCTTGGAGGCGGCGACCGAGGCGGCCTGCTCGGGGGTGAGCCCGGAGATCGCCAGCGTCGATACGCGCGACTTGATCATGAGCGATTCCTTCTCGTCGGGATACTTGGCGTCGAGTTTGGGGAAGAAGACCACGATGGCGATCTCCTCAAACTCGGTCTCACTGGGGGCCTTGTCCTCGAGGCGGCGCTTCTCTTCGTCCTCGATGATCTTGTCCTGATACTCCGCGTAGCTGAGCCCCTGCTGCGAGGCCTTGCGGTATTGCTCGCGATCGCGCTGCCAATCGAGCTTCTCGCCTTGTTGCGCATCTTCGCCCGCGGCGCTGTCGGCGAGCGCGGACTCCTCCTGCGTGACTGACGATTCGCCGATCACGATCTTGTAGCTGAAGCCGTCGTACTTCTCGAGCCGGACCTCGTCGCCCGACTTCGGTGGCGTCTCGTGCGCACCGGCCTGCAGTTCGGAGAGCCTCTCTTCGGCGATCTCGCGCGCGAGGCGCCAGTTGCGCGCCTTCGTGGCGTCGATCAGGGCCGACGTGCGGATGCCGAGGAACTGCAGGACGACCATCGCGACGATCATCAGTGCAACGAGGGCTTCGAGCAGCGTGAAGCCGGCTTCGGCTCGCTCAACGCGAACCGGCATTTGGCGGGCGGCCATCAGAACGCTCCTTCCTCGGTGTAGTTGAGCACCGGGTGCTCGCCCTGGTCGGACTCGGTGATCGTCGTGTTGCCCGTGAGGCCGCGCATCGAGAGGCCCCAGAGCACCTTGGAATCTGAGCTCAAGGCCAGCTCGATCACCTGATCGCTGCTGAAACCATGCTCATCAAACTCCATGCGGTACATGCCCTTCGTGGCCAACCCGCGGCGCGCGTCGCCGGCGCCGCCAAACACCACACCGTCCTCGAGTGCGGTCCATTCGAACGTCCATTCGGCCAGGTCGCGTTCGTCCTGGTCGCGCGTGAGGCGCATCTCCGGAGGGTGCACGACGCGCCAGCGGGCGCGGTCGAGGTCGAGCTCGATCGCCATGCGGCGCGCCTGGATGCGTGCTTCAGAACGGGCCCAGTCGATCGTGCGCAGCAACTGCGTGCCGCTGCCGCGCAGCTTGGCGCCCGGCACGAAGGCGCCGAGGTTGGGCACGACCATTGCGAACACCAGCGCCATCATCGTCATCGTCACGAGCAGTTCGAGCAGCGTGAAACCACGCTGCGTCGTCGTGCCAAAGTGCCGAGCCGAGGACGGGCGCATGCTCACTCCTTCTTCTTGCGCGACGACAGGTCGTCTTCGGTGTTTTCGCTGCCGTCGGGGCCGCAGCTGATGATCTCGAAGTCATTCCTGGTTTCACCGCGCAGGATGAAGTCGTGGTCCCAGGCGTCCTTGCCGAGTTCCGTCAGCGCCGCGCCACCCTTGGCGTCGTTGTTGGTCAGGTCTTCGAGCGAGGACGGCAGCTTGCCATTGTTCAGGTAGTAGAGCGACACGGCCTCGTGGATCGACTTGAGGCTTGCCTGCGTCGTCCCGATGCGGGCCGTATCACTCGCGCCGATCACGTTCTGGGCGACCATCGTGGCCAGCAAGCCCAGGATGACGATGACGACCATGATTTCGACGAGGGTGAAGCCGGCCTGCACAGGGCGGACCTGGGTCGGGCGGGCTTGGAGGCGGGTACGGTCTGCAGGATGCTGTTCGTTCATGACTGGATTCGGTCTGGGCAGATAAGTCTACCGGATCGGGGTGCGGGAACAGCCATGAGACGAGCACCTCGTGTCTTCCTTCCGTATCGGTTGCATTGGGCGCCGAACCGTGGTGGCATCGGCCGGTCCGCCTCGCGATGATGCGCCGGATGCGGATCCTCCCGAGCCTTGCCGCGGCGGTGGTCGCGGTCCTGTCCTTGCCAGCGCAGCAACTGCTGAGTCCCGAGGGGCTCTGGCGGCTGCAGCGAGCCTCCGAACTGACCTTGAGCCCCGACGGCCGCTACCTTGCGTTCGTCGTGCGCAGCACGGTCCTGGCCGAGAATCGCAGCACCGCCAAGGTCTGCCTGATCGACCTGAAGCACGCCGGTGCCGGGCCCAAGGACTTCGGCCCGGGTTCGCAGCCGGTCTGGTTTCCGGGCAGCAACTACCTCGCGGTCGTCACCAAGGACGGCATCGAAGCCCGGCCGCTCGACGATGGCCCCGTGGTGGCGATTCCGGTCGCCGGGGGCGTCGGCAACCTGCTCTGGGCGCCCAACGGCGAGAACTTCAGCTACACGCAGGACGTCAAAGTGACGCCGCAGGTCACCGAGGCGCATCCAGACCTGCCGAAGGCCCGCGCGCGCGCCTACGACGACCTCATGGTGCGCCACTGGGACCACTGGGTCGACGGCACCTATAGCCACCTGTTCGTGCAGCCTTACACGGGTGGTGGTCCGGCGCGCGACCTCCTGGCCGGCGAGCCCGTGCACACGCCGCTGCCGCCGTTTGGCGGGGTCGAGCAGATCGCGTGGTCGCCCGACGGCAAACAGCTCTGCTACACGGCGCGCCGCGTGCCCAACCCCGAAGCGAGCACCGATAGCAGTCTGTGGGCGGTCTCGAAGGACGGTGGTGCGTCGAAGAACCTCACGCCCGAATTGCCCGGCTACGACCAGGAGCCGACCTACTCGCCGGACGGCCGGTGGATCGCGTTCCTCAGCATGGCGCGCCCGGGCTTCGAGGCCGACCGCCTGCGGCTCATGCTGCACGACCGTTCGGATGGCACGAACCGCGAACTGCTGCCCGACTTCGACGCCTCGGCGCACGAACTGCGGTGGACGCGCGACAGCAAGGGCTTGTTCTTCACGGTCGAGACCGAAGGCACGACGCAGCTCTATCGCACCACGCTCGCCGAACCGAAGCCGATCGCCGTGACGCGCGGTCGCCATGCGATCTCGGACCCGCAGGTCGCCGCCGATGGCCGCACGGTCTACGCGTTGCGCACGACGATGGAGCGTCCCGCCGAGGTGGTGCAGATCGATGTCCTGAACGGCACGCTGCAGCCGCTGTCGGACGTGAACGGCACCACCTTCGCCAACCTCGCGCCGCCCGTCATTGACGGGGAGTGGTTTCCTGCGACCGACGGCAAGAAGATCCACGCCTGGATCGTCAAACCACCCGACTTCGACCCGGCGAAGAAGTATCCCTTCATCCTGTATTGCCAGGGTGGGCCGCAATCGATGATCGGCCAGGCCTTCTCGATGCGGTGGAACTTCCACCTGATGGCCGCGCAAGGGTACGTGGTCGCCGCCGTCAATCGCCGCGGCCTGCCCGGTTTTGGCCAGGCCTGGAACGACCAGATCTCACGCGACTGGGGTGGCCAGGCGATGCAGGACCTGCTGTCCGTCTGTGACGCGATGCAGAACCGCCCGTACATCGACCGCGATCGCAGCGCCGCCGTCGGCGCGTCGTTCGGCGGGTTCTCGGTCTACTGGCTCATGGGCAACGCCGGCGATCGTTTTGCGTGCATGATTGCGCACTGCGGCGTGTTCAACCTTGAGAGCATGTACCTGTCGACGGAAGAGCAGTGGTTTGTCGATTGGGACCTCGGGGGCGCCTTCTGGAAGTCGCCCGAAGTCGCCGCCGACTACCGCCGCTTCTCGCCGCATCGCTTCGTACAGAACTGGAAGACGCCGCTGCTCGTGATCCACGGCGAGAACGATTTCCGCGTGCCCTACGACCAGGGCCTGCAGGCCTTCACCGCGGCCCAGATGCAGGGTGTGAAAAGCCGCCTGCTCGAGTTCCCTGACGAATGCCATTGGATCCTGCAACCGCAGAATGCCGTGCTCTGGCAGCGCGAGTTCTTCGGCTGGCTCGATCGTTTCTGCAAGCCGCAGCCGTCCAGCAAGCCGCAGCAACCAAAGACCCCAAGCAGCGAGAAGAAGTGAGAACCCCGATGCCCGCCAATCTCCGTTTCCTGTCGTTGATCGCTGCCCTCGTCGCCGCTGGTTGCAGCTCGACCGAACCCGATCCGGTGCCGCCTGTCGATAGCGGGACCGAAGCCGTGGTGGTCGCGACTCCGGCGGAAACCACTCCGACCGAAACCACTCCGACCGAAACTGCGCCCGCGCCCGTTGCCCCTGCCGAAGCCGCGGCACCAGGGCGCCGCTACGAACTCGAACGTGTCGGCACGACCGCGATCGTGCAGGTCTACGCCGATGGGTTCGAAGCGCTCTCCCTGCGCGACAAACTGCTCGCCTACCACCTCGCGCAAGCGGCGATTGCCGGTCGCGACATCTACCTCGACCAGCGCTTCGCTTCGGGCCTCGCCCTGCGCTGGGTGCTCGAGTCCCTGTATGTCGTAAAGGACAAACTCGAACCCGCGGTGGCCAAGGAAGTCGATCGTTACTGCAAGCTGTTCTGGGTGCACTCGGGCATCCACGACAACCTCACGACGCAGAAGACGCTGCTGAACCTCAGTTGGGAGCAGTTCTCGGCCGCGTGCGACGTTGCGCAGCAGAGGGGCATCGACCTGTCGATGCGCAGGCTCGCACCGCTCGCTGATCTGCGCGAGGCCTATGCGATCATGACCGATCCGAAGACGTTCCGGTCGGTGACCGACAAGAGCACCGAGGACGGCAACGACCCGATCGCCGCCAGCTGCAACAACCTCTACGTCGGCGTCTCGAGCCAGGACCTCGCCAACTTCGAGGAGAAGAACGGGCTCAACTCGCGCCTCAAGAAGGAAGACGGCGTACTCAAGGAAGAGGTCTATCGCTGTGGTGACGGCCATGCCATTGCCCCGGGTCGCTACGCCGAGCCGTTGGCGCGCGTGAATGAGTATCTGCGCCAGGCGCTCGCGTACGCCCCAGCGCCGACCGCGAAGGCCATTCGCGCGCTCATGCGCTACCACCAGACGGGTGACCTCGCCGACTGGCGCCGGTTCAATATCGCCTGGGTGCAGGACAAGGACTCGGCAGTCGACTTCACGCTCGGCTTCGTCGAGGTCTATCTCGATGCACGCGGCATCAAGGGTTCGTGGGAGGGCATCGTGAGCTTCCGCGACGAGCAGAAGACCAAGGCGATCGCCGCACTCGCGACCGAGGCGCCGTGGTTTGAAGCGCGCATGCCGTGGGACGAGCGCTACAAGAAGCCCGACGTGAAGGGCATCACGGCGCGCGCGATCAACATCGTGACCGAAACGGGAGATAGCGGCCCGATCACGCCGATTGGCATCAATCTGCCCAACGAGGCCGATGTGCGGCAGGAGTACGGCAGCAAGTCGGTCAACCTCGCCAACATCGTCGAGGCCTACAACCAGACCTCGACGCAGGGCAGTCTCGGGGAGTTCGCGGCGTCGCCTGAAGAGGCCGAACGTGGCAAGCTCTACAGCTCGGCGATGGATGATCTGCACACCAACCTGCACGAAGTCGTCGGGCACGCCTCGGGTCAGGTGGCCGCCAACGTTGGCAATCCAGCACAGCTGCTCGGGCTCTACTACAGCACGCTCGAAGAAGCGCGCGCGGACCTCGTCGGGCTCTACTGGATCGCCGACGGCAAGCTCAAGGAGATGGGGCTCGTGCCCAACGACGATGCCGTTCTCGCGAAGTACGAAGCCTACGCGCGCAACGCGCTCGTGCAGTTGCGCCGCGTGCCGCGCGGCGGTCGCATCGAAGAAGACCACATGCGCAATCGCCAGATGATCGTACATTGGCTGCTCCAGAACGACGGTGGTGTGCACCGCGAAGATCGCGGCGGCAAGACGTTCTACGTGGTCGAATCGGCCGAGAAGTTCCGGGACGGCTGCGGTCGGCTGCTCGCCGAGGTGATGCGCATCAAGGCCGAAGGCGACTTCGGCGCTGGCAAGAAGCTCGTCGAGACCTTCGGCACGAAGGTCGACC
>JADZDL010000315.1 GCA_020851075.1 Planctomycetota bacterium
AGCTCTTCGACTGCTCGAAGTTGCCACAGATCATGTCGGCGATCTGCATGAGGGTGCGCTGCTTGAATTCCATCAGCTAGACCCCGGCCTCGACGGATACAGGTGGCGCTGGAAGCCGACGAAGAGCTTGCGAACCTGGTCTGGCTTGCCGAGCTCCGCGAAGGCGTCGTTGAGGGCGCGATAGCGCAGGCGTAAGAGCGGTGAGAGCTTGTCCTGATCGAGCTCATCCACGCCCTGCTTGACGTACTGAGCGAGCACGAAGTCGATGAAGGCGCGTTGTTTGTCGTTCAGCTCTGCCGCTGAAGCGGCGCGACACGCCTCGGCGCGGGTTTCTCGCGGGAGCGGATCGCTCGCGAAGGCCACATAGGCGAGCACGTCGAAGAGGTCGCTCTTCTCGGCGTCGATGATCTTCTGCATCTCGGCCAGTGGCTCCTTGCCGAAGCCACGATCGGCCAGGTCCTGCAGCAGCTTCTTGCGCGTCTCGGGGTCGCTCCAGATGGTGCGCAGCTCGTCCTCGTCCTTGAAGAAATCAGGCAAGGTGCCGACCAGGGTTTCGAGGAACTGCGCGGCCGACATGGGCCTGCCATCAGCACTCCAGAACGTCGTGGCGCTCATGCTCTGGATGGCGCGCGCCTTGCCGTCGGCAAGCTTGACCTTCGTCTTCACGCGTGGCGGCTCAGGTTCGGGTAGCGGCCCTGGCCCCTGGGGCTCAGGTTCGCCTGGCTGCGGGTCGCGCGGGCCACGCGGCGGCTCAGGCTCCTGCGGCTCACCATCCCACTCCGGATCAGCAAAGTGGTGGTGCGCCTTCACGAAGTCGAAGATGGTGAAGTAGTCCTTGCCGTCGTAGAGGCGGGTGCCGCGGCCAATGATCTGCTTGAACTCGATCATCGAGTTGACCGGGCGCATCAGGACGATGTTGCGCACGTTGCGCGCATCCACCCCGGTCGAGAGCTTTTGCGACGTGGTGAGGATCGTCGGGATCGTCTTCTCGTTGTCCTGGAAGTCGCGCAGGAACTGGTCGCCGATGGCGCCGTCGTCGGCCGTGACCCGCACGCAGTAGTTCGGGTCGGGGCTGGTCTTCACCTGGTTGATCAGGTCGCGCACCAGTAGCGCGTGCTCTTGGGTGGCGCAGAAGACAAGCGTCTTCTCGCGCTGGTCGATCATCCCCATGAAGAGCTTGACGCGGTAAGCCTCGCGCTCGGGGATGACGATCAGCCGGTTGAACTCGCCTTCGACGTAGCGCTTGCCAGCGACGACTTCGCCCTCGATGACAGCGTCGTCGGGGGTGTAGGTGTAGTCGTCGATCGTCGTCGCGATCTGCTTGACTTTGAACGGGGTCAGGAAGCCGTCGTTGATGCCGTCCTTGAGCGAGTAGGTGTAGACCGGCTCGCCGAAGTAGGCATAGGTGTCCGCGTTGGTCCGGCGCTTGGGCGTAGCAGTCAGCCCAAGCTGTACCGCCGGCGCGAAGTAGTCCAGGATCGCGCGCCACTGGCCTTCGTCATTGGCACCGCCGCGGTGGCACTCGTCGATGACGATGAAGTCGAAGAAGTCAGGAGGGTAGTCGCCGAAGTAGGGTGAGTCTCCCGGCCCGCTCATGAAGGTCTGGAAGATCGTAAAGAAGACGCTGCCGTTCTTGGGCACCCTGCCCTTCTTCTTGATCTCGGCCGGCTCGATGCGGACCAAGGCATCCTCCGGAAACGCCGAGAAGGCGTTGTAGGCCTGATCGGCGAGGATGTTCCGGTCCGCTAGGAACAGGATGCGCGGGCGCCGAGTTGGTTCGCCATGCCCTTTCCATTCGGTGAGGTTCCAGCGGCTGTGATGCAGCTTCCACGCGATCTGGAAGGCGATCGCGGTCTTGCCGGTGCCGGTGGCCAGCGTCAGCAGAATGCGCGAGCGCCCCTCGGTGATCGCCTCTAGCACGCGCCGGATTGCGATCTCCTGGTAGTAGCGGCTTTGCCAGGTGCCGCCCTTGTCCTCGAACGGCACGGCGGCAAAGCGGTCACGCCAGGCGTTGGCCTCGGCGAAGGTCTTGGCCCACAGTTCCTCCGGCGTCGGGTAGGCGGCGACATCGCCCTCCTCGCCGGTGGTCATGTCCACGCCGTAGATGGCCTGACCGTTGGTCGCGTAGGTGAAGCGGACGGCCAGCTTCGCTGCGTACTGCTTGGCCTGCGCCAGGCCCTCGGTGTAAGGCTTGTCCCAGGCCTTGGCCTCGATGACCGCGAGCTTCGTATTTCGATGGATCAGCACGTAGTCGGCGATCTCGGCCTTGGCGCGCTGGCCCTTGCCCTGCAGGCGTCCGGGCGCGATGACCTCCCGGCGGATGCGGCTGCCGTCCACCACGCCCCACCCTGCTGCCTTGAGCGCAGGGTCGATGTGCTCGGCGCGGGTTTCGGCTTCGTTCATGCGACCTCGGCGAGCTGCTTGTCGGTGGACTTGGAGGTCAGGGCTCCGGAGAAGGCCTGGTGCAGCAGAGACTTCTTGAGCTCGTCGAGCGCGGCGAGCTTCAGGCCGAGCAGCCCCTCAAGCCGCTGGACCTCGGACGACAGGTCGTCAAGCAAGCTGACGACTCGTGCCTGGGTGTCAAGATCGGGAAACGGAAACCGCTCGTTTTCAAAGGTGGCTAGGTTGATGTTGTCCTGAGCACTTCCCTTGCCTTTGGCCTTCAGATCGGCCTTGACCGTGTGCAGCATGTACTCCAGATACTTGCTGCTGGTCTGCCTCTCATCCACGACGACACCGATGACGCTGTCGGGGAAGCAGGCCGCGAAGTTCAGCACACCTGTTTCGGCGATATTGGCCGCGATGGTGATGCACAACGTCCCTCTTGGCCACAGCTTGCTCTGAGCCAGACCTGCTTCGCTGTAGGTCTGCGTGTATTCGGTGATCAGGTGCTCGGCCCCACGCACGTCACCGGTCTGAATGAATGGGTATGGCCCGCCGTACAGCTTCGGATCATTGCGAGGCCGATGCTTCGACTTGCCGCGGCCGAAGTCAACCGCGATCTCTCGCAGAGTTTTCCTAGGCCAACCTCCTGCATCTTGACCGAGTAGCGCATACAGCTTGCTCTCAAACACGTCCCGCGCGTTCTGCAGGTTCTTCTCAGCGTTGGCCTTGGCGGTAGCGATGGCCTCGAAGGCCTCGTCGAGAATTTCAACGATGAGGCGCTGCTCGTTGCGGTCAGTAGGGAAACTGACTCGATACTCGTTTGCTAGCTTTGAGCGGGACAGTTCCGTTTGCCCACCGCAGCCCTCACCACCTTGCTGAATCTTCTCTTCGATCGCAACGAGGGCGTACCCGAAGAACTCTGAATGAAACAGGCCCTCTTTCGGCCGAACAATAGTGACGTGCGAGTCAACGGTCGTCGGCTCAGGCGGTGCTTCACGAATCTGAGCCACACGCCCGAGCGTTCCGGTCCCTGTTGAGTTGATCAGTACGTCGCTGACACGCACAAAGCGGTCTGGGCTGATCCTCTTCGCATTGGAATCATGGCGACGTGCTAGGTCAAAGTTGACCCGGTGGTCGCGAACACATTTTTGGTTGAGAACCGCGACACCGCCAGCTTCAAGGTAGGTCGGAGATATGCCGCGATTTATGAATTGGCATACCTCACCGAGAGACTCTTCCTTCCACGCACTCATCACGCCACAAGCCCCCGGATCGTGGCCATCGCTTCGGCGCTCTCGGCGTCGAGGGCGGCGATCTCATCAAGGATTTCCTGCGGCGTGCGCAGCGCGACCTCGTTGCCGCCGTTGGGGTTTTTGACCGACAAGTCGTAGGTCGTGGTGTCCACGGCCGCGACCTCGACGCTCCAGCTCTTCGGTGAGTCTGCTTTGGTGACCTGCAGCGCGATGAACTCCTTGAGATCGTCGTCGTTGAGCGGGCTGGTCTTGCCGAGGCTGCGACCCGGGTCGAGTTGGTAGTACCAGACCTTCCGCGTCTTGGTGCCCTTCTCAAAGAACAGGACCACTGTCTTGACGCCTGCGCCCTGGAAGGTGCCACCCGGGCAGTCGAGCACGGTATGCAGATTGGAGCTCTCCAGCAGCAGCTTGCGCAAGCTCACACTGGCGTTGTCGGTGTTCGATAGGAAGGTATTCTTGATGACGATGGCCGCTCGGCCTCCAGCTTTCAGCGTCTTGATGAAGTGCTGCAGGAACAGGAAGGCCGTCTCGCCTGTCTTGATCGGGAAGTTCTGCTGGACCTCTTTGCGCTCCTTGCCGCCGAAGGGCGGGTTGGCGAGGACGACGTCGTAGCGGTCCTTTTCCTGGATGTCGTTGAGGTTCTCGCCCAGCGTGTTGGTGTGGACGATGTTCGGCGCCTCGATGCCGTGCAGGATCATGTTCATGATCCCGATCACATAGGCGAGACTCTTCTTCTCCTTGCCGAAGAAGGTGCGGGTCTGCAGCGTCTTGAGGTCGTCGGCCTTGGTCGCCTGCGGGCTCAGGTAGTCGAAGGCTTCGCACAGGAAGCCCGCCGAGCCGCAGGCCGCGTCGTAGATGCGCTCGCCGATGCGTGGCTGGATCACCTGGATCATGGCGCGGATCAGCGGCCGGGGTGTGTAGTACTCGCCGCCGTTGCGGCCGGCGTTGCCCATGTTCTTGATCTTCGCTTCGTACAGGTGCGAGAGCTCGTGCTTCTCGCTCTGCGAACCGAAGCGCAGCTCGTCGACCAGGTCGATCACGTCGCGGAGGTTGTAGCCACTCTGGACCTTGTTCTTGATCTCGCCGAAGACCTCGCCGATCTTGTATTCGATCGTGTTGGGGCCGCTGGCGCGCTGCTTGAAGCCGGCGAGGTACGGGAAGAGCTTGCCGTTGACGAACTCGCGCAGGTCGTCGCCCGTCAGGGCGGTGTTGTGGTCGCGCTTGCCGTCGGCTGTCTTCGGCGCAGCCCAGGAGCTCCAGCGGTACTCGGGCGCGAGGATGTAGCTGTAGCCTTTGCCTTCCAGCGCGGCTTCGTTGGCCTTCTCCTGCTCCAGCTCATCGAGGTACTTCAGGAAGAGCAGCCAGGAGGATTGCTCGGTGTAGTCGAGCTCGCTCGTGCAGCCCGCGTCCTTGTGCAGGATGTCGTCGATGTTCTTGAAGGTCTGCTCGAACATGAAACCGTGGTCCCCCTCTGAAGGTTCTTTGTAGCCTGCGATCTCGGTCGAGACCAGAGGCTTTGTGTGCGGAGCATGGGCGCAGTGCGCCTGGCCGCTCAGATCAGCTCAAGCCGCACCTTGCGACCGACCGCGGCGGCAGCCTTGGTGAGGGTGTCGAGCGTGACGCTCGCGTTGTCGGGATCGAGGAGGCGATCGAGCTGCGGCCTGGAGGTGGCCATGCGCTTAGCCATCGCGGATTTCGAGAGGTTCTGGTCCTTCATGGCTTGTTCGAGCTGCCAGGCCAGAACGCGCTTCACCGAGGCGGTCGTCACCTCCTCGTGAATGCCTTCCTCCTTCAGCCAGTCCTCGAAGAGGCTGCCGATCTGGGGGTTCTTGCGCTTGGTCATCGTTCAATCTCCTTCTGTCGCTTGCGGGCCAGAGCCAGGTCGTCGGGTGGTGTCTTCTGCGTCTTCTTGATGAAGGCATGCAGCAGGATCAGCTCCCCATCGACCAGGCAGAACAGCACGCGTGCAATGCGCCGGCTCGGGAGGCTGCTCCGGATTTCCCAGAGCCCTTCCCCGAGGCTGCGGCACAAGGGCATGCCCAGAGGCCAGCCGTACTCAACGGTTCCGATGTCATGGCCGAGCTGCCGCCGGTCTGCGACCGGCAGGGCAACCAGCCAGTCCCGCACCGGGTTGGAGCCGGTCGAGGACAGGTAGAAGCGCGCGGGAACCTTCTTGAGCGTCATGCATGGCCTACAAAATCAGGATGCACCAAAAATGGTGCATATGTCAAGCCATGTTGTTTGCATGCTTGCATGCAATCATGCTTTCATGGGCTCTCGGAAGCGCGCGAAGAAGCCTGGGATCAGTAGCGGGTGCTGGCCGCTGTGCAGCTTCGAGTCCTCGCGCAGCAGTTGCTCGGGGAGGATGTGGCGGACGTAGGTCCGGGCGTAGGCATCGACCTGGTCGGTGGTCAGGGCCTCGAACTCGGCATCGGTTGGCGGCCTCTCGATGCCCTGCTCTCTCTGCTCGATGCGGCAAGCCATCCAAGCCGCGAGGAGCCACATGCCTTCGGAGAGCTCGACCGTCGCCTGCCGAGCTGGTCGGCCGGCATGGGCTTCGTCCTCGACGAAGGCTAGGTCGGAGATGCGATCGAAGAGCCGGCGCGGAAGCGGCCAGGAGCTCACGCCTTTGGCGCTGGTGAAGGTCTCGTACATGGTCTAGCCCCCTGCTCTGCCGCGATCCGAGGGATTCTGTCTGACGAGGCGCCAGCCTCGTCCCTCTCGAAAGCCTTTCGCCCTCTCGATGTCCAACCGCCCTGCCCTGTGCGCATCATCGGGCCTTAAATATCCCGGGGGTCTGGCGGGCAGAGCCCCCAGCTCGTCCTTCACTTTGCGGGCGAAGCCCGCGGGGGATGCCGGGCGGGAGCGCCGCAGGCGCGGGCGGAGGCGCGAAGCGCCGGAGGAGCCGGCGGGGGCGAAGCCCCCAAGAGGCGGGGCTGTTCGGTCTTTGAGCCCCCCTGGAGTTTGTTAGATAAGTTAGAGAAAGAGTTAAGCGATTCCGGCAAATCGCTAAGCCATTGATCGACAAAGGAAAAAAGCGCTGTCCGACACCCTCGCGGTGTGTAAAAACACGAAGAGCGGTGTGTGAAAACACGAATCCGGGTGGGTGATAACACGAATGCATGAGCCTCGGTCGGAGGCTACTTATCCACAGGCGCGGCGGTGGGTGAAAACACGAAGCGCCTTGACCTGGTGTGTGAAAACACGAACACTCTCCCGATGGTGGGTGATAACACGAACGCCGCCCCTCTGGTGGGCGATAACACGAAGGAGAGGTCTCCCCTGCTCCCGGTCCGGCATCAGCCGGACTTCTTCGTCTGCGACGTGTTCGATGCAGCCGTCAAGGGCGACAGCGCCTCGATGGAGCACCCCATCTTCTCGCTCTCGAAGAAGCCCGACCTCAAGGTCCGGCGCTACGAGAACGGCGACAAGTGGGTCGAGATCAGGCCAAGCACGAAGGGCCTGGCCACGGTCTTCGACCGCGACATCCTGATCTACTGCATCAGCCAGCTCGTCGCGGCCTTGAACGACGGGCGGCGCATCTCGCAGCGGCTGCGGCTGCGCGCGCATGACCTCCTGGTCGCGACCAATCGCGACACGAGCGGTCGAGGCTACCTGCAGCTTCGCGAGACCTTGGAGCGGCTGCAGGGCACCCAGATCGCGACGAACGTCGTCACTGGTGGCCGAGAGACCTTCGATGTCTTCAGCCTCATCAACCGGGCCCGGATCGTTCGCGAGACCCGCGAGGGCCGCATGCAGGAAGTCGAGATCGAGCTCTCGGATTGGGTCTTCCAGGCGGTGGAAGCCCAGGAAGTGCTGACGCTCGATCGGCGTTACTTCCAGCTCGCGAAGCCCTTGGAGCGCCGGCTCTACGAGCTCGCGCGCAAGCACTGCGGGCAGCAGTCGAGCTTCAAGATCGGATTGGAGAAGCTGCGCCTCAAGTGCGGCTCGCAGTCCACGGCGAAGGAATTCCGGCGACTGCTGCAGTCGATCATCGACGACGACAAGCGGCACAACCACATGCCCGGCTACTCGCTCGCACTGGCTGACGACATGGTCGAAGTGCGGCCCAAGGGCGGCCCGCAACAGCTTTCGCTTCTCCCCTCCCCTGCTTCCGACATCCGGTTGCCGGCGTCGGCCTACGAGCTCGGGCGGGAGCTTGCGAGTGGATGGGACATCTACGGGCTGGAAGCGGAGTGGCGCGACTGGATCGCCAAGAAGGGCATCGTGCCGCGGCTGCCCGAAAAGCACTTCCTCGCCTTCTGCAAGCGGCGCGGCAAGTACCCGGGATTCCGCTAGAAGCGCCCTTTCATGCAGTCATGCTTTCATGCTGGCATGGAAGCATGCAAGCATGAATTCACTGATGGTCTGGTCGCGTTGGGCGGCAGCGATCTTGATCGCCCTCGCCTCCTCGCGCGGAATCCGAAGCTGCAGCGGCACCTGGTCGGGCTTGGGCTCTGGCGCCGTCTTCTTGGCGGGAGCTGCTGCGCTCGCAGTGCGCGCGGGCGTTGCAGCCTTGGGCGTGATCTGCGGGGCCGCCAGGACATCGGGGGTGAGAGCGAGAGCTTTAGCCATTGGCGACCGCCTTTCTTGAAGGTTTCTGCATGTTTGCATGCAAGCATGCTTTGATGTTCTTCCACAGTGCAGCCGTCTCGATGGCGGCCGGGCCCTTGGGGGCCAGCTCGACCGCCGTTCGGCCGTCCGTCATGGCGGCGGCATAGGGGACGCGGTCGGAGATGAAGGTCTCGGCCACGGGCCCGTGATGGGACAGCACAGCCGCGGCCTGGCCTGTGATGCTCGCGTTGGCCTTGGCCTGGGTGAGCAAGAACAGGAAGGGGATGTTGGCTTCCTTGAGCAGGGCAACGGTGGCAGCCGCAGCCCACAGGTCGGACGGGCTAGGGCGGATCGGCACGAGGACAAGATCGGCCATGCGGAAGAGGCTGACGTTCTCGTCCGTGCGCGTAGGCGCCGTGTCGATGAAGCAGTAAGCGGCTTTGCGCTGCGCCAGGACCTTGAGGCCGGCTTGCAGACCATCGAGGGGCACCTCGACGCGCTGCGGCTTCTCGGCCTCGCGCTTCTCGTGCCAAGTGCTGAGCGTTCCCTGCGGATCGGTGTCGATCACGTAGACCGGACCATCCCCGGCACGCTCGGCTTCGACGGCTAGGTGCGCGCACAGCGTCGTTTTGCCGCTGCCGCCCTTCTGAGAGTTGATGACGATTGTTCGCATGCAATCATGCTCCGTGGCTTGCATGCTTTCATGCCTTGCGGCTTGCATGCGTTCATGTCTGCATGCAAGCATGCCACAAACCGCGGCTCAGTCAAGAACGAACCTCGCAGCATGCAAGCATGCTTGCATGCTCAACCGGGGATGTGGCGGGCCAGAACGGAGAAGGCGGCTCTGGCCGCGGCTTGCCTGGCTGCGGGATCGGGGTGGGCGAGGGCGCCCCAGAAGCGCTCGACAAGCGCCGGACGGGTTGCGAAGGGCTTCAGGAAATCGAGCGCTGCCCGAACCTCGGGAGTGCGCTGCTCGGTCTCTGTGCAGGCCTGGGCTGCAGCCTGCAGGACCTCGAAGGCATCGCGGCGCCCGTAGGCGTCGGCCGTCTCGTCGGCCCACTGCCCGAAATGCGTCACCCGTCTGTAGACATCAGAGAACATAAGAAGAACGGATAGCGCAGGGCAGGGCGCTCGCGCAAGAAGAATCCGCGTCAGCCGCGGCCAAGGGTCGGCGTGCTGTGCTTAGGACGGCTGCCGCCATCGCTGGCAGCCCTCCCAAACACGGCGCGGGCGGGTGGGGTGCTCGTCCACCCCGGATCGGCCTTGCGACCAGCGTCCGCGAAGTGGGAGGCGACTCCGTCCGCCGTGTTGCTGTTCGCGGCCTTGAGCCCGAACACGCCGCGCGTCCAGCCGACATCAGTCTTGCGCATGGCGCCCTCGACCTGGCCGATCACCGTCTCCTGCTTCTTGCGGAAGGCCTCCCGCAGCTCGCGGGCCTCGATCTGCTGGCGGAAGAGCTCGCGCCACTGCTCGCGCTGGCTGCGCTGGAACTCGGCGCGCTGCTCCTGGTAGCGCTGCTTCTCGGCCGCCATGGCGGCCCGAGACTCGCGCAGGGTTTCCCCGAGGCGCTCCTTGAGCGTTTGGCTCTGCCGGTCGGAGATCGCCTTGCGGCGCGCAGCCTCCTCGCGCTTGAGGGCGAAGGCGGCCTCGGCCGGCTTGGCTGCGGCATGGCCAAAGACCGGGCGCAGCATGCCGGGCTGGAAGTGAACCCCGCGCTTCATCTGGACGATGCAGCCGTGCGCGTGGCGGACGCGGGCGACCTGGTCGCGCTTGTCATGGGAGAGCTGCTGCCAGGCCTTCTCTTTCCAGTCGGCGTACTCGGCCCATGCCGGCGCGAACTGCGCCTTGATCGCTGCGCGGACCTCGGCGGTCTTGGTGTCGCGGGCCTCCTGCAGCGCCCGGCGGGCTGCCTGGTGCTGCTGCCAGGCCTGCGCGCGGGCTTCACGGTCGCGGCGGTTGAGGGCGCGTCGCGCCTCGGCGAAGCGCTGGTCGTCCAGCTTCTTCATCGTCCGCAGTCGCAGCTCGACCTCGGCGCGCTTGCGCGTGCCGAAGTCCGGGGAGAGCTTTGCGTTGAGGAGGTTCGCGTCGATCAGTTGGTCGTTGAACTCCTTGCGGGTTCGACCCTGATCGATCGCCGGATAGTCCACGGTGCGGGTTTTCTTGCCCTTGGGGATGGCGACCTCGCGGGTTTCGCTCGCGGGGCGGCGGACGTTTTCGTTGACGTGCTGGCCTTCGGCTCCGACATGGATTTGCGGCGCGCGCTCTATACCCTGCGCCTCAAGGGTGCGGCGGTCGATGCGGGTATCGATACCGGCGCCGGCCAGGTGCTCGTTACATACCTGCTCCCACAAGGCCCGAAACTTTTCGGTCGAACCCTTCTCGCTGGTCTGCAGGTGTCGCTTGCCGGTATGCGGATCGCGATCGACGACGATCAGGTGCAGGTGCGGATTGCTCGCGTCCTTGCCGGCGGCATGGATCGCGCCGAAGTAGGGGACGCGACCCTCGGTCAGCTTGGCGGCGAAGTCGCGCGCGAGCGCCAGGCGCTGCTGCGCGTCGAGCTCGATCGGCAGCGCGACGATCAGCTTGTCGCAGACACGGGCGTTCTTCCGGCTCTCGGCCTCGTGCTTCTCCATCCAGGCACGGGCCTCGTTGCGGTTCGCGGGGATCAGGTTGGCGATGATCTCCGGCACGGCCTGCTTGCGCGTGACGTAGCGGACGTGCGCGCCAGCGGTGCCGGCTGCGTGCGTCTGCTTACCGATCGCACTGTGATTCAGGCTGTAGATCGCCACGGCTAGACCCTCGGACAACCGCCTCGCCGATCTGGTCGGGGATGGCCAGCCGGCGGGGTGGGGGAGCCGCATGCCCGACCGGTTGATCCGGGCGGGTGCGGCGCTGGCGCGCGGGTTTGCGGAGCAAACCCATAAGTGCGCCTTCCCTTGTCGCTCTCCCAACGTAAGCCCCTGCATCGAGTCGCTCGAACAGGTGCCCGACGGTTTTCCACAGAAAGCGAAGCACGGGGCTCGATGCCACGAGCTGCGCTCCACGGCACCGGCCTAGCGGTGCAGGCCTCCAGTGCAGAAGAAATTTCTGGCACTTCATGAGGCTCCTCTGCTAAGCGTGACGGCATGCAGATTTCCGAGGAACAGAAGAAGGCAGCCAAGGGCGCCGCGTACCTACCACCGAGCCGCGTCGGAAAGCGCGCGCTTGCTGGCCACTTCAGCGAAGAGACACTGAGCGAGATCACCATGCTGGCCGCCATTCAAGGGAGGACCAAGCAGTCCTTGCTCGACGAAGCCCTAGAGCTTCTGTTTGAGAAGCACGGCGCCGACCTGGCCGCCGTGCGTCGAGCTCGTCGCGATCGTCAGCCCTAGACAGACCTACGTTCGACCAGTCAGTCGGCCATCGCCTGGCGGTGCCGGCCTGCCTGCGTGCGATCATGTGCACATGTGGACACGTGGACAGCAGCGAGGCTTCCAGCATGGCTAAAGCGCAAGGCCCAAAGACTCGCACCGAGGGGAGCCCGACGAAGCTCGTAACCATCCCGGGCAAGGGAGGCGCGAACGAGCCCAAGCTGCTGACGGGCCTCAAAGCTCGGGTAGAGCAAGAGAAGAAGCGCGGCCCTGTCACCCAAGACCGCATGGACAGCGAGCTCGTGCGCGCGGCCAGATTGGGGGACCCACGGCTACGAGCCGCCGCTCCTAGCTTCGTGAGGGGCGAGGTTTCAATCGTTGACGACGAGGCCGAAGGGAACTCGAAAGAAAAAGCTCGCGTCGCCGGGGACCAATCTGCTAAGCCTGAAGGCATGCAGATTTCAGAAGAACAAAGAGAAGCTGCCCGGGGTGGCAAGTACATCCAGCCGAGTAGGGTCGGCACAAGAACGATCGCCGGCCACTTCGATGCCGACGTGGCGGAGAGGTTGAAGGACCTTGCCCGCGCGCGCCGTACGACCGTGCAGGCGCTTCTCAGCGAAGCCCTGGGCGACCTGTTCGAGAAACACGGCGCCGACCTGGAGAGGTACGAAGTAGCCATACGGGCATTGCGGAAGGACTAACCAGCCGTCGAGAAATCGGCAGTTGCGTGTGCATAAGTGAACTCATACACTTGTGGCCTCACCACTTCGGGAGCCTTGCCATGTCGTCCCCCCGTCTTCGCATCGATCCGGCGGCGGCCGTCTCCTTGCCCGCACAGGGCAGGGGAGGGCAGCCAGCCGTCCCCGTAACCCCGCCTCCGGCTGTCCGTTCGGCCGTGCAGTCCGGCCTGCGCCTGGCGCTCTCTAGCGCCGTGCTGACCGCCGGCTTCGTGCTCGGCGTCGGCGCGATGGAGTACCTGAACCCCAAGGAAGAGCTCAAGCCGTCCTACCTGATCGGCACCCTCGCCGGTCGTCTCACGGCGGCCGAGGTCAAGGCAGCGGAGCAAGCCAAGATCGCCTTCACGGAAGGCGTCAAGGCGGGCGAGCTGCGCGCGCAGATCGTCTACGACGAGAAGGTGCTCGCCCTCAACGCGCAGAAGGACCAGGCCTTCGCGACGTTGCAGGCCAACCTCGACCGCACCTCGCGCGCCTACGAGGCGCTCTACCAGGTCGGCATCCAGACCGCGCAGGCAGCGATGGCCATGGAAGCTGATCTGGTACGCATCCGCGCGACCACGGTCGGCAACCGCCAAACGTTCCGTGGGCTTGCAGCCGAGATGGCCGACTTGGTCGGCATCCTCTCGGGCAACCCGCTCCTCAACGGCGACCAGTACCGCGATCAGATCGTGGACTCGATCAATCGCTCGGGGGCCGCCGGCGTCGGCGACCTCGCACAGATCATCAGGACAACCTTCAAGAATCCGGCCGACTTCCGCATCGAGCAGGAGTCCGTCCTGCAATATGCGTTTGGCCCTGTGCAGGTCGTTCGTCGCTGACCTGGCGCAGCCATGGGCCCGGGTCCCACCGATCACGGCGGCAGCGTCTCGGCTGCCCGCGTGCTCTCGTGGGGTCTCGGCGCTCTGCGCCTCGTCGAAACCGTCAAGGCTTGGAAGCGAGCCGATGCGCAAGAAGAGCGCATCGCTCAAAGCCTGCAGAAGGTCGAGGAAGCCCATGCCTTCCTCGCCAACCCGACACCCTCCGGCCTGCTCGGCGATGCCAGGCTCGGCGATCTCGCCGATGCCGAAGCCGCAGGCCTGCTCACCCCATCAGGTTTCTACCTGGGGGCCCTCGATGGAGTGCCCCTGTTCTACGGGGGCGGCGCCCACCTCATGACCTACGCCCGGACGGGGGCGGGGAAGGGCAGGGACGTGATCCTGCCGAACCTCGCCCATGTGTCCGCGCAATCCGTTGTCGTCATCGACGTGAAGGACGGCGAGAACGCCTACGCCTCGGCGCGGCACCGGCTGCACGCGCTCGGCCAGGCGGTCGTGCTCATCAACCCCTGGAACCTCCTGCAGGCGGGCTCGGCGCGGATCAATCCGCTCGCTCGCCTCGTCTGGCTGGCCTCGCGGGGCGAACGGGTCGAGCTCGCGGCCAAAGAGATCGCGCACATCCTCGTCCCCGCCCCGAAGAAGGCCTCCGATAACGCCTGGGTCTACCAAGGCGCACAGCGCCTGCTGGCCCTGCGCATGGCCTTCCTCGCCTACGAGCGGCCCGACGACTGTCTGCTCTCTTCGCTGTGGCGCTTCGTCAACCAAGGCCAGGACGAGCAGCTCGCCGATCTCGGCGAGATGATGCTCTGCGAGCGCGTGACGATCTCCGGCCAGGCGAAGTCCTTCTTCTCGATCGTCACCGAGGCCCCCAAACAGTGGGAGGCCTACCGCTCCGAAGTGCAGACGGCCGTCGATGCCTACGAGCCGGGCTCGGAGCTCGAAGCCGCCACCTCCGGCGACGACTTCGATCTCGGGCTCCTCAAGGCGCAGCCCTGCACGGTCTATCTCATGGTGCCGTCCGAGAAGCTCGGCGTCGCTGCGCAGTGGATCTCGCTCATCTGCAATCACGCCATCGAGACCATCGCGGCGCGCACGGGTCCCGTGCGCACGCTCTTCCTACTCGACGAGATCGCGCAGCTTCCCCCGATGCCGGGCCTCATGAAGGCCCTGCGGCTCTACCGCGGCCGTGGCATCCAGCTCTGGCTGTTCTGCCAAGGGCGCTTCTCGCTGCAGGAGCGCTTTCCGCCCGAGGTCGTCAAGGAGATCGAGGATCAGGTCGATGTCCTGCAGCTCTTCTCCCCCGAGGAGCCGTCGCTCCTCAAGGACATCGAGACCTGGTCGGGCAAGACCACGGTCGCGATCCGCGGCGTCAACCGCAACGGCGGCCAGGTCGAAGGCCTGTCGATGGGCATCAGCGAGCAAGCCCGCCCGGTGCTGCAGGCCGAAGACATCCGCTTGCTCGGCGACCGCCGGCAGCTCTTGAAGCTGCCCGGCTTCCCGCTGTTCGTCGCGGACCGCATCCCCTTCTACGAAATCGATCCCTTCCGGGATCGCTTGGGCGACGTGCGCGAGGTCGCGCGCGGCGATGTTGTCCTCAACCTCGAAGGAGAGTCATCATGAGCGACTGGTCCACCACCACGACGCGCGAGCCGGAAACCAAGGTCTGCATCAACTGCACCGGCTCCGGCCGGGTCACCCGCCATGAGAACACCCGTTGCGATTGCGTCTATCGCTGCTCGATCTTCTGCTCGCGGACCCGCCTGCAGCCGGTCTTGCGGACGTGCTCGCACTGCGGCGGCAAAGGCTGGGTGAAGGCATGAGGATCGACGGGCTCTTCGTCGAGATCACGGGGCCGACGACCGTCGTCCTCTTCGGCCTCCGCGATAGCCTGCGCGTGAACGTCTCGTGGACTCACTTCTACGAGACCTTCGATCTCGGCTCCGCGCCCTGGTCGGTGAAGCCGTTCCGCAGGCGGCCGCAGGTCCGCTTCAAGTACCTGCGCGCGACCTACGACCCCGGCGCGACCGAGGTCGTGGGCAAGCTCACGGTCGAGCTCAACGACTACCAGTTCGCCGATCTGCGCGCCTACGCGGGCAGCCGCGAACTGCCCTTCGAGCGAGCCGTCGCCGAGCTCGTCGATGAAGTCTGGGCGGAAGCCCGCGACGGGCGCAAGCTCCCGGACGGGTCCGCCTGGTCGTGCCGGCTTCCGACCAAGCCGAGGCCGAAGGACATCGGCGACTGCCCCTTCTGACGGGTGCCCCCGATCGTGGGCGGCCGTTTACCCGGCCTTAACCCCTCCGGGGGCACCCTGTTGGATGACCCTCGGGAGGGGTCGCCCATGAGTGTGGATCGTGCGCCACCACAAGAGGGGAAGCTCGGCTTCCTCGCACAAGCCGCGGGCCAGGCCTTCGCCCTACAGGTCTGCCACTCGCGCGCCGGCTTCTACATCGGCACCCGCGACGACGAAGGCCTGCCGTTCTCGCGCGAGAGCGCGGAGTATTGGGGCACCGAAGGCGAAGCCGCCGCGGCGCTCGCTGGCGGCGCCTGGACGCAACGGCGCGAGCCGTGAGAGCGCGTGCCTTTACTTCCCGGAAGCCGCTGCTACGTTGCTAGAGGGGCTCCCCTTCCTACACACCCCCCGGCTCCCGAGGCTCCCCCTCGGGAGACACCGGGAAGGACGAGCTGGGGGCTCTGCCCGCCAGACCCCCGGGATATTTAAGGCCCGATGATGTGGATAGGGGCTGCTCCGCAGTGGCGGCAGCCGCGATGCTTTGCTATGCTTTCCCCACGGTACAGGCGGGGACGCCGATGACCGTGCCCGGTGATGATTCACCCATAGACCCGCTTCGGCGGGTCTATGTCTTTGTGGGCTCACTGTTCGAGGTCGGCGGTGCTGTGCGCTGCGGCCTTCGACTTGCGCCAGTCCCACGGCGCGACCTGGTCGGCTGCTGGCAGCGACCATAGCCCCCGGCGGTTCGTGCGTGCCTGGTCCTGCAGCTCGTAGAGGCTCGGATCGGTCGAGTAGCGATCGAACACCCATGCGGCGCCCTGTCTCACCATCTCGGCGCAGACGTCGAGCTCGTCGGGCTCGCGCGGGGCGAAGGCCCGGCCGATGTGCCGGCCGTAGCGATCTGTCCCCGAGGTCACGACACGGATCGCCTTACCGAACACCAAGCCCGAGAGGACCTGGCGCGAGCGCTGTCCGTAGGGCTGCCCCTTCTCGGGGGCATCGATCTCGGCCAGGCGCACGCGGTGCTGGTCGTGGCCATCGACGAGGAGCGTCAGGGTGTCGCCATCGGCGATGCCGACGACACGGCCGCGCAGCTCGCCAGCGAAGGCGGGCAGGGCGGCAAGCCACAGGACAAGAACGGAGAACCACAGGCGCATGCAAGGGTTCTAGCCGAAGGCGCGAACGAACCCAAGGGGGAACGAAGTCCGTCTTTGGTATGCACCGGGGCGGAGGCCCCGGGGTGGGGGGCGCGGGTGCCCGAGAGGGCAGGGGTGCACGTCCTTCTGGCTTCCCGCCGATGGCTGCACCTGGTCGGGCGCCCTCCGAAGAGGGCACCCGGTCGAGCTAGGCGGCCTGGTCCTGCTTGACCTCCTGCAGGCCGTGCAGGAAGTCGGCGGCCTTCTGGGCGTGGCTCGCGGCGGTGAAGATCGCGCGCTTGTCGTCCTTCAAGACCTTGAGCCAGTGGGCGAGGTAAGAGGCGTGATCCTCGCGCGGCTCCGGCGTGATGCCGAGATCGGCACACAGGAACGCGGCGCCCAGCTCGGCGACGAGCTCCTCGAAGGCATAGGCCCGATCTCCGAAGCGCTTGCCGAACTCGCGCGCGTTGCGCGAGGGGTGGCCGGTCCAGTGCACGAGCTCATGGGCTTTCGTGGCGGTGTAGCTCTCCGCGTCCTTGAATGCCTGCGGCGGCGGCATCTGGATATGGTCTGAGGCGGTCGAGTAGAAGGCCCGGCCTCCACCATGGCGCACGGTGGCACCCGTGCGGGCGATGAAGGCCTCGGCTTCTTCGATCAGCTCCGGCGTGCGGCCGTCGTCGATCGGTGTCGGCGGGGTATAGAGCTCGGCGGGCAAGCCTTCGATCTGCTCGACGTTGAAAACCGTGTACCCCTTCAAGAAGGCGATCTCGCGCTCGCTCTCCTCGCCGCGGTCGTCGGTCTCGTGCTTGGTGTAGCGGTCGGCGTAGACGACGAGCGAGCCGCGCTCACCCTTGCGGACGTGCGCGCCTTTCTCCTCGGCCTGCTTGAAGGTCATCCACACATTCGAGCGATACCCGCCATCGATCGCAGCTCCCCACAGAAGAAGGATGTTCACGCCCCTGTAGGGGGTGCCGTTCGCGCGCAAGGGCAGGGCGGGCAAGCGGTCATCGGTGGGCGAGCTCCACGGCTTCAACCATGGGCGGGTGCCGGCTTCGAGGCTCTCGACAATCCGCGCGGTCACGCGCTCGTAGATGTCGGCTCGGGGTGTGTCGTTGGTCTTGCGGGTGGTGGTCTTGCCTTCCATGGTCTTTGCTCCTTTAGGGCTGGGGGTGCGACATGCACCCCGTGCCCGTCGGCGAGACCGGGGGTAGCAAAGGGCAAGGGCAGCAAGGCCGGTGGGGTATCTCCCAAGCTGCACGGAGCGCAGAGTAGGAAGGTTGGGGAAACCGGCCTGGATGGCCGAAGGCTTCACCCTTGCCCGGCGCGAGGGGTCGGCTCCTTAGCTGTATTGGCGCGGGACCTGAAGGCGCAGCCTTGAGGTTCTGCGTCTCGTGATCGGCCGCTCTCCGGCT
Source organism: Planctomycetota bacterium (assembly GCA_020851075.1). Lineage (GTDB taxonomy): Bacteria > Planctomycetota > UBA1135 > UBA1135 > UBA2386 > JADZDL01. Next base: position 17,873 of record JADZDL010000315.1, read on the forward strand.
GTGCCGGTGTGCGGACCTCTCGGCATGGGCTCCCTGTATTCGTTGGGGAGCCGATGCCGCTCGCTTCGGCTGTTCGCGTCAGGGATCGTTACCTTCCGGCCAGGACTAGGTCTTCAGGCCTTGGCCTGGTCCCGCCCCCAAGGGGAAAAAGGCGGGATAGAGCCCGCCCCGTGGTGGGAACCACGACGGGGGACGCCCTTTCGTGGGAAGGGATGGGGGAATCAGTTTCTTGTGGCGATGCCTCTGTGAGGCGTGCTACCTGTAGCCCTCGAAAGACAGAGGTTCACCATGGGAACACCAAGACCTGCAGACATCGAGATCGTGAGAGCCAGTGGCGGCTTCGAGGTCAGGGAACAGCTCTACCCGGAATCGCGCGGCTTCCTGGTCCTGTGCGAGGTGCCAAGCTGGGACGAAGCGGCGCGCACCTACCTGAGCCAGAACACGGCCGGGGGCGAGCAATGACCGCCGGTCGCAGGGTAGAGACTGCCGTCGCAGTCGCACTCCTCGCGCTGTTCGGACTTCTGCCCATGGCAGCCAGTGCACAGGACAGCGCACGCCAGGCAGACCAAACCTTCGCGGAAGGCTTCAAGCGCGACACCGGCCTCGACGGGCCGGTTGATCGCACGGCTGCTGCCGAGCTGTACCGACAAGCTGCCGAGGCAGGGCACATCGAGGCGAAGTTCCACCTGGCCGCGCTGTACCTGCGCGGCGATGGTGTCCCGCGAGATCGCGCCGAGGCCTACAAGTGGGCGCTCTTGGCGCATGACGAGAACGTCACTCTCGGGCCGTCGCTCGAAGCGATCGAGGCCGAGCTGAAAGCATCGGAGATCGCGGAAGGCAAGCGCCGGGCGCAAGCATGGAAGCGCCGGCAGTAGCCGGCACGCCAAAGGAACACGCACGAAGCCCCGACCTTACGGCCGGGGCTTCGCGTTGATGGTCGTCGCCTAGTCGCCCGAGGTCTCATCCTTCGGCTCGACGCAGACGATGCGGCCGGTCACGGACAGCCCTTCGGGGATGACCAGGTCGAAGCCGTTGCCGTTCTTGTGCGGCCAGACGCTGCCGATCTCGATCCAGCGGGACTTGCCGCCTTCGGTCTTGGGGTCCTGGACGATGTAGGCGCGGTGGGTAGGTTTCGAGGACATCACGGTTCTCCTTTGCTCGTCGGCTGGACCATTCCAGCTCGACACCAGGCGGCCACCCCGGACAGAGAAGCAGCGCTCAAGGAGCCGTGCATAGCGGCAACAAGGCCCAAGGGCCGCGGAAGCGAGCACGGAGCGATCAGCCTCGTCCTTGAGGGCTGCGCTGTCTGGGGTAGCGTGGTGATGGATCGAGACTGGCAAATCTGGACCAGCCGATGCAAGGGGAATCCGTGTCTGGCCGAGCTGCCCGCTGCGCTCGGTGGCAGGAACCCGGCGGCAAGCCCCACTGTTGAGAGATTGAGAGATTGAGCCGCTCAGGCGGTCAGGCGCGCGATCGCCCATTCCGCCTTGGCCATGGCCTCGTGCTCGTCCATGCCGACACCGGCCACCACGAGGGCGGCCCATGTGCCGTTCGGCTGCAGGTAGACGCGCCCCAGGTGGCACATGAGACCGGTCGGCGACTGGTAGCTCAGGTGCCGCAGCGTGCCCTCCTCGTGCCAGGAGAGGGCTCCGGCGCCGTGCAGCCGCGGGGAGTACCCCGCGACCGCTGCACCGAAGGAGTTTTCGAGCACGAGCGAGAGCAAGGCGCGCTTGCGCTCGGGCGTCGCGTCCGTGCCTCCGGCGATGGTGGCAGCCATCAACGCGGACTCGATGTCGTCGAAGTAGCGCTCGGCCTGGTCGTCGTGACCGATGTCGTCGCGGGCGAGGAGAGTCGTCATGGCTCACCCCCTACACAACGATGCAGCCGTGCGCGTGCGCTTCGGCGGCATAGGTGGAGAGACGACGGTCAGCCTTGAACGAGAGATCGCGCTCGACGGGAAGGCCGAGGCGACCTCGCAGCTCGCGCAGCTCGGCGAGGCTCACGGTGCCGAGCTCGGGGAACCCGAGGCCCAGGTCGCACAAGCCGAAGGCGATGTCGGGATCGTCAGGATCGATCTCCGTCAGCAGCCAGGTCGCGCCGGCATCCGGGGTGAAGAGCTTCACGACGGGGAAGAAGTCGATCACGCGGCCCTCGGCCTGCGCGAGCTTCTGGTCCTCGCCGTTCTTGAGCAGCTTGCGCTCGATGTCTTTGGTCAGCAGTTGCATAGGGGTCTCCTTTCGTTCCCGGTGGTGGTGTTCACTGCGGGAAGCGACAGGGACGCCCGAACAAGACCGGGGATCACCCCGATGGGCTAGAAGAGCACGAGGGGGGAACAGGCCACACGGGAGCGCCAGCGAATGGAGCGGGCCGCCTGTTGATCGCCGGGCGCGGGCGGCCAGAGTGACCGCAATCCTCGTGAACACCCGCCACCGGACGAGGAGGCCCGGCCGTCAAGCTGGCCAAGAAGAAAGCGAGGGCTGCGCCCGAAAGGTCAGGGACGAGCTGGGGGCTCTGCCCGCCAGACCCCCGGGATATTTAGGGCCCGATGAGTGTCAGGGCTCGCGGAGCGTGACGGAGCGCAGCTCGGCGATGGACACGGCCCCATGGCTTGCGAGCGACTGGCAGACCATCTCGCCATCGAGGGAGCGCAAGAGGCCAGTGCGCTTGAGGGCGCGGTCGATGCGATCGCGCGGGAAAGCTCTGTCCTCGGCCGTGACCAACGGATCGACATCGGCCGTCCAGTAGAGCTCGATGCGCGCGGCGGCGTCGGGCGTCTTGCGAAAGCAGTAGCGATCAGCCTCGCGCGTGCCGACGAAGGTCGCCGTGACCTTGACCGGGGCGCGGTTGTCGTCCTCGATCAGGCTCAGGTGATGCAGCTCGACCTGGTTGTCGGCAAGCGGCGTCAGCGTGAGTACGACCTTGCAGCTCTTCGCCTGGTCGTCGGGCTGCAGGCACCAATGCTCGGCCGCGAAGGCGTGAGGCGCAGCAGCGGCAAGCGCTGCCGCGGCAAGGGCAGCACGAAGGGCGGAACGAGTGAGCATGGCGGTCTCCTAGATCAGGATGCGCTCGACCTCATCGAGGGAGAGCTGATCGTTGCGGCGGTCATAGAGCCCCGTCGTGCGGGCGCTCTCGTGGTTGGCCATCGCCTGCGCTATTTCGAGCTTGCCGCCGTTGCGCAGGTACTCGGTGATGCCTGTCGCGCGGAA